>CALQQQ010000203.1 GCA_943332745.1 Opitutus sp. GAS368
CAGAACACCGGCGAGTCCGTCCAGCCTGAAGTCCAGATTTCCGAAGAGCTGCTCAAGGCCAACGAAGGTTCCGACGCCGTCGAAGGCGCCGCTCCGGCGAAGCGCCCCAGCCCCCGTAAGTCCAAGTAATCCGACCATGTCCGCTATCACCGCTCAGACGGTCAACGATCTGCGCCAGCGTACCGGCGCGGGTCTGATGGATTGCAAGAAGGCCCTCGTGGAAGCCAACGGCGACATGGAGAAAGCCGTTGAAATCCTCCGCATCAAGGGAGTCGCCACGCGCAACAAGAAGGCTGACCGCAAGGCCAGCGAGGGCATCCTCGCCGTCCAGGTCTCCGCCGACGGACGCAACTCGACGCTCCTCGAACTGAACTGCGAAACCGACTTCGTCGCCAAGAACGAGAACTTCATCGCTCTCGCCAAGGAGCTCGTGGGCCAAGCCGCCGCCAATGGCGTCGAAGGTTTCCTCGACCAGCCTTACCACGCCGACAAGGCCCGCAAGGTGAACGATTACCTGAACGATCAGGTGCTCAAAATCGGCGAGAACCTTAAGGTCTCCCGTGTCCTGAAGTTCGAAGCCACCGGTGTAGGTCGCGTGTCCGCGTACGTCCACACGGGCGCTAAGATCGCCGTCCTCCTCGAACTGGGCCTGAAGACCCAGGCTGCTGCCGCTAACCCGGAAGTCGCCGAACTGGCTCGCCAGCTCGCGATGCAGGTCGTCGCTAATAACGCCCGTTTCGTCCGCCGTGAAGATGTCTCCGCCGATGTCGTCGCCAAGGAGCGTGAAATCGCCACCGAGTTCACGAAGTCTGAAGCCGACAAGGCCATCGACGAAGCCAAGCGCATCGTTGAGGACTACAAGGGTCAGCTCGTCGAACAGAAAGCCGCGAACGACGCCGAAGCCATCGCTGAACTCGAGAAGCGTATCGCCGTGGGCGAGAAGCAGATCGTCGCCGCCGAAGGTCGCAAGAAGGGCCAGCTCTCCAATATGGAGAAGATTATCTCCGGTCGCGTGGATAAGTTCTTCGCTGAATCCTGCCTGCTCGAACAGGCTTACTTCCGCGATCCGGACCAAAAAATCCAGGACCTCATCGCCGCCGCCAAGAATAAGGTCGGCGAGGAAGTCTCGATCGTCCGTTTCACCCGCTTCCAGGTGGGTGAGACCGCCGCCGAGTAAGTTCCGCTGAGTTTGGCTATCAAGGCCGGCTACCGCAAGGTGGCCGGCCTTTTGCTTGGCTTGCTTACACCGTCGTCACGGATAGCCTGAGGGGATGAAGTTTCGTGCGGACATCTTCTGGAACTCGGCCTGTGGCCGTTGTCCGGATTGTGGTGCGAAGACCCGAAGCGTCTCCGACCGGACGGGCTGGCTGGCCCGCCTCTGGGATACGCCGGCCACCTGCGGGGGCTGCGGCATGACGCTCCGCCGCAAGGAGGGTTTCTTCCTCGGCGCGATCGTCTGGAATTACGGACTCACCGCCTTCGGCGTCTTGCCGTTGGTACTGTTGGCGAAAAGTTTGGAATGGATCGGCTCGGACGGGGCCATCCGTCTCGCCATCGGCGCAATCTTCCTAGTGCCGCCGCTTATTCATGCGTTCTCCTGGCGCCTGTGGATCGGCACCTACTACGCGTTCTTGCCCGATCAGCTCCCGTCTGGCGGACGTCGCCTCGACGACTGATCAGGTGCGCCGCGCCGACATCCGGCGCACCAGTTCGACGAGGAAGGCCGTGTCGCCCTTGGTCGCGCGGAGGTGACCGACGGTCTCGATCGTCAAAGCCTCGATACGCTGTTTTGTCGCGCTGACACCATGCATGGCTGTATAAGTGGATTTTCCGTTTGCGGCATCGGCCCCGACGGGCTTGCCGAGCTGGACGGCGTCCGCGGTGAGGTCGAGGAGGTCGTCGACGAGTTGGAAGGCGATACCGGAGGCGCGGCCAGCGAGGCGGAAATATTCGACGTCGGCCGCGGAGGCGCCGCCGACCATCGCGCCCATCGCGAATGAGGCACTGAGCATCGCGGCGGTCTTGCCGAGCAGGATAAATTCAATCCGGTCGGCGTCATTCTCTTGCCCATCCATATCTTCGGTCTGTCCGCCGACGAGTAACCTAGAGCCTGCGGCTAGGGCGAGTTCGCGCACGAGGTCGGTAGCGAGGGATGGCTTGGAAGCGTAGCCGGTAGCGAGGAGTTCAAAGGCCAGGGGCTGCAACGCGTCACCGGCGAGCAGGGCGGTGGCCTCGTCAAAGGACTTGTGGCACGAGGGGCGGCCACGGCGTAGGTCGGAGTCATCCATGCACGGCAAGTCGTCATGGATCAACGAATAGGTGTGGATGCACTCCAGCGCTATCGCGGCGTGGGAGGCGTCGGCTTGGGGCGTGAAGGCCGCGGCGGAGGCGAGGCACAGGACTGGTCGCAGGCGCTTACCGCCCGCTTCGAGAGAGTAGCGCATCGCTTCGTGTAGCCGTTCAGGGCGGGTCGAGGCGGCCGGCGTGAGACGACGAAGCGAGGCTTCCGCCTGCTGGATAAGTGCCTCGTGCCGTGACTGAAACAGCGAGGCGTCCATCGGCTATTCGATGTCGGCGCCGAGTTTAAAGAAGGTCGCCGTACGGCCGACGGTGCCGATCACTTCGCTATCGGTGAGCTTAGCTAGTTCTTGGGCCTGCTTGTCCATCTCTTCGCGTTCGGCGGTGAAGCGGACCTTGACCAGGTCGGCGTTGCGAAAGGCTTCGGCGAGGAGGTTGGCGATACCGGCGTTCACGCCGGCCTTGCCGACGAACACCTTCGGGTCGAGCGTCTGGGCGAGGCTGCGCAGCTTGCCGCGTTCGGCGCCAGTGAGGCGGGGTTGGTCTTCAGAGCCTGATTCCATGCCCGCTATGACGCTCTGGCGGGGCAGGGGAGTCAACGGACTAATCGGCCGCGCCTTGCCGTCTAGGCTCCGCGGGGTATCATGGTGGTGCCGATGAGCCAGTCTCTCCATTCGCCTGCGCTTGTCGTCCTCCCTGAGGTTGAGATCGAGGTGGAAGTCCGCCCGTTGGATCCTGTCGTCGTGCACGTGCGCTGTGCTCCGAATTACTCCCACTCCCTGCGTATCTGGCAGAGCACGTTCCTGCTGGACCGTGATTCGCCCCACACGAGCTCGATGGTCGGCTGCGAGAACATCTCCCTCTATCCGGATTGGATGCCGGTACCCTTCGGTCGCCCCTATCAGTTCACCCTGTTCTTCGAGCCGTTACCGAAGTCGGTCCAGGTCTTCGACCTTCATGAGATCATCCCGGAGCCCCGCGGCTGGCTTTTTCCGGCGATCCGGCGGAATCAGGAAGACGTCTACTGGCTGGACCTGCCTAACTGACGGAAAACAGGCTTATATTTCCTGTCTAAACGGGGTCGCGGACGGGCAGTTCCGTCTTGCTTCCCCCCTTTCGGTTCGTCATTTCCATGGGTCAACTTCGTTAGGGAGAGGGGCGGAGCCCTTCTCACGCTGGTCGGTAGGCGAAAGCCTATTCCAGACGGAGAGCCCGGCTAAACGGCGGGGCTTTCGGGAATCTCTCCCAGGTCGGCCATCATCAACC
>CALQQQ010000204.1 GCA_943332745.1 Opitutus sp. GAS368
AGGTCGGACAGGAGGAAGTAGCTAGCGAGGTAGGTGATCGCAATGGAGACCAATGAGCTGATCCAGACGAGGTTCGTCAGCGGCTGCTCGAGGTTGAAGTCCTTGGACTCGCCCCAGACGGCCCGGCTCACGGCGTCGTTGATCCAATAGCTCAGCAGCGACGTGATGACCATCAGGATGCGCATGGCGAAGAGCCAGATGATGAGGGTCGCACACAGGGCCGGATTGGCGGCTAGGGCGAGTGCGAGGAAGGCGATGAGCGCCACGCCGGTGACGCCGTAGGTTTCGAAGCCGTCGGCGGTCGGGCCGACGGAATCGCCCGCGTTGTCGCCCGTGCAGTCGGCGATGACGCCAGGGTTGCGCGGATCGTCTTCGGGCAGCTTGAACTCGATCTTCATCAGGTCGGCACCGATGTCCGCGATCTTGGTGAAAATACCGCCGCAGATGCGGAGGGCGGAAGCGCCTAGGGATTCGCCGATGGCGAAGCCGATGAAGCAGGGTCCTGCGAGATCCTTGGGCAGGAACAGGAGGATCCCGATCATGAAGAAGAGCTCGATGGCGACGAGTAGCAGGCCCACGCTCATGCCGGACTTGAGCGGGATGAGCAGCGTGGCGAGTGGATTGCCGCGCAGGGCGGAGAAGGCGGCGCGCGAATTGGCGACGGTGTTAATGCGGATGCCGAACCAAGCGACGCCGTAGCTGCCAAGGATACCGAGGACCGAAGCCGCGAGGATCACTGCGACGGCGGAGGCGTCCTTGTGCTCGAGGCCGGCGAAGTAGTAGGCCATGCAGCCGGCGATGAGCACCCAGAGGCCGGCGAGGAATTTGCCCTGTTGCCAGAGGTAGGTCTTACATGTCTCCCAAATGATGTCGGAGACCTCCGACATAGAGCGGTGGACGGGGAGCGCGCGCGTCTGCAGGTACTGCCACCAACCGTAGGCGCTCGCGAGGGCGCAGACGACCAGGCCGAACCACAGGATCTGGTGGCCGGTGATCGCACCGTTGAGGAACGTCGTCTTCGCCAGGTCGGGGATTCGGATATCCGCTTCGCCGGCACGGGCGAGGGCGGGGAGGGACAGCAGCAGCGCCGCCGTGAGTTTCTTCACGCAGTTCATATTAGTAGGGGTAGGGGGGGTGACCGCGGGGTGCGGTCATGAAAGCTTTTTCGGCGATTATCCCCGGACACGCCAGAGGAAAATGCTCACGACCGTTTTCATTTGTAATCGTTTAGTAACCCGCCCGGGCCCACATGTGACTCGACCTCTTCTGGCCGCCTGTTACCTCAACCTAATGCTTCGCTCCTGTCTACTCTCCGCCCTGATCCCCCTCGCGCTCGCCGCCGCGCCCGACCCGTATCCCGTCAGCGCCCCGGCCGCCGCCGTGCCACACCCCGCCCCCGACGCGCCGGGCTTCGTGTCGCTCTTCAACGGCAAGGACCTGACCGGTTGGAAGACCAAGGGCAACTGGGTCTATGACGCGGATGGCACCGTCACGCTGAAGCCGCGCCCGGGCGAGAAGGGCTGGCAACGCTACGACGCGTACCTTTTCACCGAGCGGAAGTATCGCGACTTCGTCCTCGATCTCGAATTCAAAATCGAGCCCACCGGCAACTCGGGCGTCTTCTTCTGCGTGGCTGACCCACTCGACCCCGTCGCTAAGGGTATCGAACTCCAAATCCTCCACACCTTCGGCCTCGCTAAGCCTGGCCATCATGACTGCGGTGGCATCATCCGCGCGATGGCCGCTTCGAAGAATATGGTGAAGGCCCCTGGTGAATGGAACCGCTACACTCTGACGCTCAAGGATCGCGGCCTAACGGTCGACTTTAACGGCGAGCGAACCATCGTCATCAATCTGGCCGCCTCGCCCATGAAGGACCGTCCGGCCGAGGGGCACATCGGCTTCCAGGACGAGGCGAAGCACGTCTGGTACCGCGGCGTCCGGATCAAGGAGCTGCGCTGATTAGCGTCGCATCCAGCGACGCGCGCCCAGCCAGAGCAGCGCTGGTACCACGACGCTGAGTGCGAGCGCCCACGCGGGCTCGTCTTGCCCGAGTGCGCCGATTGCCGCGAAGACGAAGCCCATCGGGAGGCTCCCGCAGAGTGCCGCGATGAGGAAGGTCCGGAAGGGCATACGATTCAGGCCGGCCAGGCAGGCGACCGCTTCGGGCAGGATGGGGAGACAGCGGGAGCACGCGACGAGCCATGCGCCGCCGGACGCAAAGAAGTTTTCACCTTCGCGCAGGCCGGCTTCGCCGGCGATGCGTATAGCGAGCGGGCGGCCGAGCCAGCGGCTGAGACCGTAAGCGATCAGTCCGGCGAGCGCCGAACCGGTCGCCGCATAGAGGCCGCCGACGAGTGGACCGTAGGTCAGGCCGAGCGCCGACATCACGAGCGTACTCGGGATGGGCAGGAGGATGTCTGCCACGAGTAAGGTTATGCCGGCGAGGCCGGCGCCGGCGCCATAACCGGCCATCCAGGTGCGTGCGCCTTGGACGGAGAACGCCGTCTCCAGCGCGTCGCCCCAAATCATAAAAGGGATGATTGTGCCGGCGAGCAGGAGGACGACGGAGACGATTAACGCGCGTGATCCGAGCAGCGCCTTCATGCCGGGCCGCGTAATTGTTTCCAGGGTGCCTCTCCGCTCACGTCGACCATGAAGGGCCCCTTGCTCGCGCCGGGCGAAAGGATGGCGAGAATCGTCGCGTCCGCTTTCGAGGCGTTGAAAGTCGCGTGCACGATGCCTGCGGGGATGTGCGCGGCGTCACCGGGCTTGAGGGTGCGCTTCTCCTTTTCGACCCACTGCTCCACTTCGCCGGCGAGGACGTAGATCATCTCCTCGAGCTCGGGGTGAGTGTGGAAGGCGTGGCCTTCGCCCGCCGGTAAGGTCGCTTCGCAGACCTGTAGGTCCTTGGCCCCGGTCAGCTCGGGCCGGGTCAGCCAGTAATTGGTGCGGCCTTTGTACTCTTCCTTGATGGCGTCGGCCTTGGTCACGAAACGCAGGGGTTTACTCATGCAGGTTCCTATGCCGACCGGTCGCATGTGAGCAAGCCAGAGGGGGAGGTCGTTGACAGGTGGGAACCCAGAGACGAAATGGAGGTCCCCCAAGTTACCCCCATGAAACGCACCCTATCCCTCCTCCTCGGGCTTTCCCTGTTCGCCGCGACCTCTGTCGTTGCCCAGGAAGCCAAAAAAGACGCCCCTAAGAAGGCCGCCGCTCCGGCCGTGAAGCTTCCGGCGCAGCAGCCCGACGTCGCCGCTCCGAAGTTCGACGGCAAGACTGGCGAGATTCAGGTCGGCTTCGCCAAACAGCATGACGCTTTCGTCGCCATCGCCAAGAAGGGCGAAGCGCAGGTCGTTTTCCTCGGTGATTCCATCACCGCCGGTTGGGGTGGTCAGAAGGCTCTCTTCGAGAAAGAGTACGGCCAGTATAAGGCCGCCAACTTTGGCATCGGCGGCGACCAGGTTCAGCACGTGCTCTGGCGCGTTGAGAACGGCGAGTTCGAAGGCATCAAGCCCAAGGCGGTCGTCCTGATGATTGGCACCAACAACGTCGG
>CALQQQ010000205.1 GCA_943332745.1 Opitutus sp. GAS368
GCGTTCTTCGCGCACCTGCGCGAGATGAACTACTACGACAACGACCCGCGCACCACGCGTCAGCTGTTCGAACAATTCTTTCCTGGTCGCCCGGACGTCCAGCGTCTCCTCCTCGAGCCCATCGCCTACGCCAATGGCTCCACCCTCGATGATCCCGCGATCACTTTTGGAATCGTCTTCTCGAACTTCATGTCGAAGGGCGTGTTCATCTTCCAAGGCGGCACGGATACGATGATCAACCTCATGACCGCGGAGATGAAGGCCAATGGCGTCGATATCCGCCGTAATGTGCTCGTCGAGAAGGTGCTGGTCGAGAAGGACGCTTCTGGCCGCCGTCGCGTCGTGGGTGTGAAGCTCCGCGGAACGCGTCTCGGCGAAGAGGCCGAGGTCGCCTGTGCGACCGTGGTCTCCAACGCTAATATTAAGGACACCGTCCTTAAGATGGGGGGCGAAGACGCCTTCGAGACCCCGTTCCTGGAGGAAGCCAAGAAGGTCCGCGTGAACACTTCTTCCTGCCAGGTCTACATGGGCGTGCGCGAGGGCGAGAGTATCCCGCATATTGGCGACCTCGTGTTCACTTCCGAGGCCAAGCCTTTCTCCAGTCACGAGCTCGTCGACTTCCATACCACCTCACGTACCTACTCGGTTTATTATCCGGACACCCGTCCGCATACCAAGAAGCCGCGTTACGCGATTGTGACGTCGGTTAACCAGAAGTTCGAGGACTGGGCGCAGCTCTCCGACGCCGACTACGCGATTCACAAGGCGCGCGTCATCGAGGAATCCTTTAAGGGCCTCGAGAAGTTCATCCCCGATATCCGTTCCAAGGTCGACCACGCCGAGGCCGCCACGCCCCGCACCGTCCAGCGCTATGTCCGTCACGTCGGCGGAACCTCGTTCGGTACCAAGTTCGAAGGCCTCAAGGTCTCGATGGCTCTGCCTGAGCAGGTCGGCGGCTTCTACCATGCCGGCAGCGTCGGTATCATCATGTCGGGCTGGCTGGGTACCATTAATTATGGCGTGATTGTTTCGGCCAAGGCCGACGCCTATCTGCGCGAGCCGAACGCCGACCCGCTCGGCGACGCCGCGGCGAGCGCCGGCGTCTGATCGGAAGTTGACCCGTTGATGGGTTGGCCAGTTGACCGGATGGCCGTCGGTCATTCCCCGGCCGACGGGATTTCAGCCTCGTTAATAGCAGCTGCTTCATCGGCCATCTTTCATCTGCGCTCTTTTATCGTCTATCAGCTTTGCTTTTCGACGGCTTGACGGTCGACCTGAAATCGTAAATCTCCCGGCATGGCCAAAGACTCCAAGGACGAAGGCATCTTGAAGAAGCTCGAGCACGGGCTGGAATATTTCATCTTCGCCAGCCGCTGGGTGCAGGCGCCGATCTACGTCGCGCTCATCTTTGCGGCCTTCGCCTACGCCTGGAAGAGCGTGCAGGAGCTACTGCATCTCCTCCAAGGATTCCCCGCCGCTACCGAGAGTAGCATCATGCTCGGCATCCTCTCGCTCGTGGATATTTCGATGGTAGCGAACCTGGTCAACATGGTCGTCGTCGGCGGCTACGTGACCTTCGTCTCTCGCATCGACTTCGGCGAGAATGGCGACCGCCCGGACTGGCTCGACCACATCAACGCCAACACCCTTAAGGTGAAGCTCGCGGGCAGCCTTGCGAGCATCTCGGCCATCCACCTCCTGAAGAGCTTCATCGACATCACCGCCGCCGCTGGCGATAAGCCGCTCACGCCGGCACACGAGAAGGTCATCTTCTGGCAGGCCATCATCCATGGCGTGTTCCTCGCCTCGATGATTCTCTTCGCCTGGGGCGAGAAGATGCAGCGGCACGACAATCACTGAGCCTTCGGTGCGAGGTCGCTGACCCAGCCGACCTGGTACCGTTCGCGCTCAGCCGACCAGCCGTAGTGGATTCGCAGGCGATCACCCGCCGGATTCGGCTTGGTGTCGATCGTCGCGTTGAGGGTGACCTTGAGGCCGTAGTTGGCGACGCGGATCGCGGCTTTACCCTTGAGTCCTTGGCGGGTCGGGTGGCGCAGGTGCGGCGGAATCTCGTCGCCGTCGCAGGCGCTCCCATGGCCGCCCTCCATTCGGACCATGCGCATGAAATCCAGTGCGCGCATCGCCGAGTGGATGTGCTCGAAGCATTCGAACTCGCAGGCCATCCCCGCGTCGACGGCAGATTCGAGGATGTCATGGTCCTCCATGCTGGGCATGCAGCATGCCCAAGAGAGGAAGTGACCGACGTTCGGCTGGTGGCCGGGCACGCGGTGCCCCATGAGGTCATGCCGCGGACGGCGCACCTTGGCCTCGATGAGCTCGGGCCCGAAGGAGGCGACGACCGCCTGCACGGTGGCCTTATCCGCCGTGCGGAAATCAATCGTGACCGCGGTGGTGTTACCCGTGAAGGCTGCGAGCGCGGTCGGGCTGACGGCGAGGCGGACATGGATATCCCCATGGAGCTCCGGTCCGCTCAGGCGGACCGACTCCTTGACAGAGGGGAGGACGAACAGGGTCGGCAGCGCGCTGTCATTGCAGACGCGTTCCTCTAGGCGGGCCCTGACGACGGCGGGAGGTAGGGAGGTGTCGAAGCGGCGGCGGAGGAGGGGACGAGGGCGGGAAGGAGCGGGGGAGTGGCGTTTCATGGTTTGGTTTTAAGAAGAGAGGGAATCCCTGCCGTGCGGTCCGTGGGAAAACGGCGCGCGGCTGGAAAGGTGAGCAATAGAATGGAAGGATCGGACAGGGACGCCGGGGTGGGCGGAGAACTGGCCGAGGACGCTACTATGCCCGGCGGCCGAAGCTTGTCCAGCGGGGCGCTGGCGATTTCTAAAAATAATATAACCCCTGATTTATGGGCAAAAAGAAGGGCTCCCCGGTCGGGGAGCCCTTGGGGCCGTCAGCCTGGCCAGGTCAGTGGGCTTTTTTCGCCACCGGGATACGCATACCGTAGAAGCTCCGGTAGACGAAGAAGAGGGCGACCAGGAAGATCGCGCTCCCGAGGAGCAGCTTCGGCCCGGCCGGCATCTTCACCGCGATCTCGACGGCGAGCAGGCCGAAGAGCGTCGTGAACTTGATAACGGGGTTGAGTGAGACCGACGACGTGTCCTTGAAAGGATCGCCGACCGTATCGCCGACGACCGTGGCGGCGTGGAGAGGCGTGCCCTTGGCCTTCATGTCGACTTCAACAATCTTCTTAGCGTTATCCCAGGCGCCACCGGCGTTGGCCATGAAGATGGCTTGGAAGAGGCCAAAGAAGGCCATGCCCACCAGGTAGCCGATGAAGAAGAACGGGTCGAACAGAGCGAGGGACAGCGAGAAGCAGAAGATGACGATGAAGATATTCGTCATGCCCATCTGCGCGTATTGCGTGCAGATGCGGACCACTTCCTTGGAGGACTCGGTCGTCGCCGTTGTCGCGTTGAGGTTCATGTTCTCCTTGATGTAGACCACCGCGCGGTAGGCGCCGGTGACGACGGCCTGCATCGAGGCGCCCGTGAACCAGTAAATTACCGCGCCGCCCATGA
>CALQQQ010000206.1 GCA_943332745.1 Opitutus sp. GAS368
CCGGGTGGCCTTCGTCGGTGCAGGACCCGGAGCCCCGGACCTGATCACCGTCAGAGGTCTGCGTCTGCTCAAGCAGGCGGATGTCGTCATCCATGACGCCTTGCCGGGGGATGCCCTTTTGGAAGAGATTCCAGCGACAACGAAGATCGTTCCGGTCGGCAAGCGTTGCGGCGTGCATTCGATGACGCAGGACGAGATCAATACCGTGATCGTAAGGGAAGCTCGACAGGGTGGTCTCATCGTCCGGCTCAAAGGTGGCGACCCTGGTATCTTCGGACGTCTCGGCGAAGAGATGGACCATCTTGCCGCCCATGGTATCCCTTTCGAGGTCGTCCCGGGCATCACCGCCGCGACTGCTGCCGGGGCGGATGCCGCGTTCCCGCTGACGCATCGCGGTAAAGCCGCTTCTGTCACTTTCCTCACTGGTCATTGCGCCGATGGCACGGATCAGAACTGGAGGGCGCACATCGAGACCGGCGCCACGCTCTGTCTTTACATGGGTGCGAAGGCCTTACCTTCCGTCGCCGTGAAGCTCATCGCAGCCGGCGCTCAGGCTGATCTTCCGATTCGTTTACTTTCGAAGGTCTCGCAGGATGGCGCGTCCGATGTGCTCACCACGCTGAGTGACCTCGCTTCAGGTAAGGTCGACGTGTCGGTGCTGCCTACGCCGCTCATCGCGGTCGTCGGTGCGGTCGTCGCTCCGCCTCGTCATGCCGGCCTGATGGGCCGCATTGCGGCGTTCGCCTGAGTTCAGGACTTCTTCCAGACCTTAGCCCGTAAGAATAGGAAGAGGACCGTGAAGATCACGGCGACTCCGCCGAACCAGATCATGAGACGCTCGATCATGCCCAGGCTTTTCGGGGCCAGGGCGCCGATCAGCACGGGGAGCAGGCCTATGGAAAGCACCGTGATGATGACGGCGATCTTGGTGAGCTTCAAGCCCGGCGAGTAGAGGTGACGGCGGAAGAGCAGCGCCGGCAGCGCGGGATGCGTGCCGAGCAGCGGGCTGAGTTTCCACCTCACGCCATCGGGGGCGTGATCCTCTGCGATCGTGGCGACGTCGCCCTCGGCTCCGGCATGACGACCAGGCAGCAGGAAGAGCATCAGGATGACGGCCTCGCCCTTGGCGCCCTGAAGCGCGTGTTCGAGCAGCGGTTCGTTGAAATCATACTCCGCTCCTTCGCGTCGCTCCATCGAGCAGGCGATGAGCTCATCGTCCTTCAGCCCGAGCTGACTGCGGAGGGAGACGGCGAAGAAATTACGGCAGCGCGTTACTTCGGGGATGGGGGAGCCGTGGTCGCAGAGCAAGACGGTGCCGCTGCCCTTGGTCCAGCCGGTCGAATTCAGGTTATCGATCAGCATGTTCACCAGCTCTGGTCCGAAGAGCGGTTCACGGATGGCGAGTTTCATGGCGCCCGGCTGGGCGTCGGCGAAGACCTTGGGGAGGTATTCAGTGATCGCCCGGCTGGGGCCGATGAAGAGGGGGATGACGACGAGTTCGTCGATGCCGTCAGCTTTGGCCTGCTGGATAGCGCCTTCGAAGATGATCGCTGGGACGCCGCCGAGCAGGGCAGGGTCGATCTTGGTCGAATGCATCGTCGAGACCGGGCGGACTTCCTGGCCGATCAGCTTGCCGGCTTCCAGGGCCAGTCCGCGCAGGGCTAACGTCGCGGCTGGTTCGTAGGAACCATTGTCGACGAGGAGGATACGGGTGCCGGCCATGGGGCGTAAGTGAGGGATAATCTCTATATTTGCAACGCAGGGTTGGTTGATTGCGGGTTGCCTCGTTTCAGGGGTGGCGTGACCTAAAGGGATGCCCCGTCGTTTCCTCACCGTCGTCGCTCTCTGTCTGAGCGTCATCTCTCTTTCCGCCGCCGATGCCTGGCTGACCGATCTCGATGAAGGCATCAAGGTCGCCAAGGCCGAGAAGAAGGCGATCCTCGTCGACTTCACCGGCAGCGACTGGTGCGGATGGTGCATCCGCCTGAAGAAAGAAGTCTTCGACCAGAAGGAATTCGCCGCGGTCACCAAGGATTTCGTCCTCGTCGAACTCGACTACCCTCAGAAGAAGAAGCAGAGCCCTGAGGAGAAAGCCAAGAATCAGGCCCTCTCGAAGAAGTTCTCCATCGAAGGCTTCCCAACAGTCATGCTGCTAAACTCGGACGGCGAGCCCTTTGCTCAGACTGGCTACCAGGCGGGCGGCCCGGAGAAGTATCTCGCCCACCTCGCGGACCTGCGGAAAGCCAACACGCCCGAAGGTCGCAAAGCTTTTGCCCAGACGAAGAAAGACGAAGCCGCAGTCGCCGCTTACGGTGAAGAACTGAGTGGCATCGTCGGTCCTTTGCTCGAGAAGAAGGATCAAGCCGGAGCCGAGGCCGCGGTCGCCAAGTTCATCCAGGACAAGGGGGTGACGGGCGCCGCTAAGCTCAACCTGACCGTCAATGCCCGCATCGGGATCATCCAGGCCTGTAAGCCGGGTGACCCCGCCGCCTTGCTCAAGGTGCTCGACGAGATCATCGCCGCCACGCCCGAGACCGTGAAAGAGCTCGCCGATGTAAAGCAATTCCGTGTCCAGGTCGCCGCGGCGCAAGCCGCCAAAGTGAAGAAATAATCCCTCTCATGAAAAAACTCATCCTGACTCTCCTGTTCCTCGCGACCGTCACGGCGCGGGCTGAACTCACATGGTTGACCGACCTCGACGCCGCTAAGGCGAAGGGGGTGAAGGAGAACAAGCCCGTGCTTGTCGACTTCACAGGCAGCGACTGGTGCCCGCCGTGCAAGCAGTTGCATAAAGTTGTGTTCGACTCGGCCGAGTTTGCCGCGGTTGCCTCCAAGTATGTCCTCGTCGAACTGGATTATCCGAAAGCCAAGACGCAAACTCCTGAACTGAAGGCCAAGAACGCGGAGCTCTCGAAGCAGTTCGGTATCTCCGGTTTCCCGACCGTATTGCTCATCGACGCCAAATCCGGTGATGTCTTCGGTAAGACCGTAGGGTTCGGCGGTCAGACCGCCAAGGAATACCTTCAGAAATTGGCGTCGTTCAAGAACACCCCGGAGGGTAGGGTCGCTCTGGAGAAAGAAGGTAAGGAGAAGACAACTCGTTCGGCTAAAAGCCGCGAACTCGGACAGAAGATTGAAGCGGCCATCTCGGTTAAGGACTTCAAGGCCGCGGAGGCTGCTCTAAGTGAGATTTTTGCAGACGTCACGGGCGCTCCGATGGGAGTTTTTCATTATAATAAGGCGCGCATCCTGCTGCGCATCGATCCCTCCGCCAAGGCGGAGGCGCTCAAGTATCTCGATGAAGCCTTGAAGGTTTCGGCCGGCGATGCTGGGCTGACCAAGACGTTCCAGTCCTATCGTGACAAGGTCTCGGGCGGCGCCTCCGCGCCGAAGTCCGCCGCCGACCCCAAGAAGGGTGCGTAAGCCTTCAGCTTAGCAGCTGACTCAAGGGCGCCGTGAGGACTTCCTCCGGCGTCTTTCCTTTTTGGCGGAGCTCGCGGATGGAAAGTCCGGCGGTACGCTTGGCGAGC
>CALQQQ010000207.1 GCA_943332745.1 Opitutus sp. GAS368
ATCGGCGAAGAGATTGACCACGAAGCCGTCCGCGACCTTGAAGGTGGCCTGTTCTTCGGCGGCGGTCATCACTTTCTCCGTGCCTACGTTCGGTCCGGCCTGAGCGGCGGGTTCGACGGACTTCTCTCCTCGGGCCAGGGCTTGGATATGCTTGTCCCAGGAAGCCACGAGCGGACGGTAGGCCTCGAAGTTCTGCTTCAGCGATGGGACGGGACCGAAGCCTTTGCCATAATTCTGCATGATACGGTCGCCATAGACGAACGACCAATTGGCCGGTCGCCAGCAATCGGCCCAGAGGCGGTTCTTCTCGACGATAGATGGGCGCAGCTTGGCCGCTAGCTCGGGGTCATCCGCCAGGCCGAGGGCACGGGCCACTTCACGGCCGACGGCATCCGAGCCTTTCGCCGAAAGATGCAGCCCGTCGGTGGATGATTCATTCCGGGTGACCTCGGTGAGGTCGACGTAAGGCAGCCCGCGTTGCTTGGCGATGTCTGCCACCGCGGAAGCATAGGTGAGCAGGACTTTGCGGTGCTCGGGAGTCGTCAGGTCAGGCGGACGAGCCGAAACCATGTACCCGGCCGGCGAGAGCAGCACGATGCGCGGCGTATGACGGCTCAGGTCGTCGAGCAGCTTATGGTAGTCGGCTTTGAACTTGGCCAGGCCGCCCTGCCCTTGCAGCGCCTCGGCCTGACCGAACTGCACGATCAAGGTCGTCGCTCCGGCGGTCTCGAGCTGCCCCTTCCACGGACCGAAGTTCAGGTCGCGCCACTGCTCATGGACCGTGTCGGCCTCCCAGGCCATGGAGCGGAAGACGGGGTTCTTGGCGGCGAAGGCCGTGGCGAGCCTCGACTCGATCGCCCCCGACTTGGCCTCTCGCACAAGGTTCTCCTGACCGATGAAGACGACGACTTCGTCCTGACCTAGCTCAAACTTGCCATCCTTGAACGGCGCTGGCGTAACCCAAGCCGCTTTCGGTTCGCCGAAGCGGTTGAAGACGTCGCCCTTCGTGACGACGGGGACTTCGGTCAACGGGTCGAGGGTGATGTTACGGTAGCGAATCTCAGCCTTGTTATTGCCGTGGATCTGCAGGCCGATGAGGCCATAGGCGTCGTCGACGGACGGATCGGTCTCGCTGTAGGCCAGCGTCTGCTTGCCATTGAGACGGATGATGATGAGCGGACCCATGGCCTGGATCTCGTACTTGTTCCATTCGCCCTTCTTCTCGAGGTCGGCGATTTCCGACTCTTCCTTGACGCCGACGCCACCGTAGCCGGCGCCCGCGCGGGCGAGGAACTTCTTGCGACGGGATTCGTCGTAGAGCGAGCCAGTATGGCCATAGCCGATATCGGCCTGATAGCCGATCATCTCGTTGGACGGATTGGTCGTGCGTTGGCTGCGGAACTGCACGCCGGCATTCACGAAGCCTTCGGTCCCAGTCAGCTTATACTCGAGCGTCAGGCGGAAGTTGTAAAAGGTGCGCTTGGTCGTGAGGAACTCGTTGCGCGGATTGCCCTGCATGGAGCCGCCCACGATCTCGCCGTTCTCGACCCGCCAGACCTTGGGGTCTCCCTCCCAGCCCGTCAGCGTCTTGCCGTCGAACAAGGGCGCTGCTGCGGCATACAAGCCGAGGGCTCCGGCGAACAGGGACAAGATGAGGACGGCGCGCTTCATGGGGTATATGTATCAGGCAATCAAGCCGGGGTATTGTTCCAACCTGAAACGTTACACGGGCAGAAAAGGACACAAAAAGACCGAAGGTTTTGCAGCCTCCGGTCCTCGTGGCCTCAGGCCCTCCGGCCCGCGATCTCAGGCCAACCCTAGGTGTTTCAGAGCCTCGGGGGTCGGACCATCGAAGTTGAGGGTCGGCACGTTGCCGACGTAACCGACGTCTTTCCAACCCTGCGGCGTGCTGTAATAGCCGCTGGCGGCGAGGTAGCGGAAACGGTTGAAGAAGTTCTGGGCGGACTTGAACTCCTTCTTTACCGCGGTCTTGCCGCAGATGTCATCGGCGATCGCGCACTTCTGCGGCTCTTCGAGGTCGGCGAAGTCCTTCTGGAAACGGCGCTGGGCTTCGGCATCAAGCCAGTCCAGGCCCTCCGTGATGACCGGACGGTCCTTGGCGGTCTCATCGTAAGGCGAGCTGATCCACTCATCGATGAAAGCTTGGACCCCGAGCTGCGAGGGCAGCTTGTCGCCCGGATTATTAGGCGGCAGGATCAGGTCGGTCAGCGAGGCGGCGGCCTTGCGCTGCTTCGGGGTCAGCGTGAGCGGCCAGAGGTCGCCGGGGACGTAGTTCTTATTCAGGACGGGGTCCGTACCGATGCGCTTGCCGCCGGGCGCGGCCGACGGCGGAGCCAGCCGGTCCTGAGCCGAGGCATGCGGAAACACCGCGGCGGCCGCGGCGGCGGCGCCGATCCATTTGAGCGCCTGGCGGCGGTCGATCTGTCCGGAATTGTCTGGGGGAATGTTTTCCATGTTCGTAATTCTTAGAGGTTACCCTTGCGCATCTCTTCGATGAGATGGTCGGTGGCGCGCCATGCGAGCGCCATGATGGTGAGCGTGGGGTTCTTGTCGGCGTTGCTGCAGAACGCCGAACCGTCGTTGAGGAGGACGTTCGGGACCTCCCAGCACTGGTTCCACTGGTTAGTGACCGACTTCTTGGCGTCCGCGCCCATGATGGCTCCGCCGACCTCATGGATGATGCGGCCGCCGGCTTCGATGGCCTTCGATCCGTCGGCTTCCGGCTTACGCGCCTTGCCGCCGATGGCTTCGATCATCATCGCAAAGGTGGCCTCCATGTGCGCGGCCTGCTTGGTCTCGTGATCGGACCACTTCCAATGGAAGCGAAGGACGGGGATGCCCCACTTGTCCTTCACGGTCGGATCAAGTTCGCAGAAGGAGTTTTCGTTCGGAATCATCTCGCCGCGACCGGCGAAACCGATGCCGGCGCCATACTTCTGGCGGACCTCTTCCTTGTAGCTCTTACCGTAGCCAGGGCTGGCGCCGCCGGTGCCGAGTCCGGGCATCCGCCGACCGGTGCCGAACTCGATGTGGTAGCCGCGGGCAAAGCCGAGCTTGCTGGCATCCTTATACAGCCACCAAGGGATATAGACGTGGGTCCCCGCGCCTTCTTCATTATGCACGGGAAGATTCTCGAAGGCCGGGACGCTACCGCCGAGACCGGCCCCGACGGTGTCCATGATGTATTTGCCGACGAGGCCGGAGCCGTTAGCGAGTCCGTTCGGGAAGCGGTTGGATTTCGAGTTGAGCAGGATGCGGGCGGTCTCGCCCGAGCTGGCGGCGAGGATGACCGCCCGCCCCTTCACGGCGCGCTCCTGGCCGGTGACCTTGTCGATGTAGATGACGCCGTTGGCCTTGCCGTCGGCTCCGACGGTGACCTCGCGGGCATGGGCGTTGCAAAGGATGTCGAGGTTGCCGGTCGCGAGCGCCGGCGGAAGGTGCACGGTGGTCGACTGGTAGTTGGCTTTGATCGAGC
>CALQQQ010000208.1 GCA_943332745.1 Opitutus sp. GAS368
GGCGGTGCGGGTGCGCAGACCCAGGGTATCGGCTGGACCACGACCCATGGCTTCGGTGTCTCCGGTATGCTCGGCAAGGCCTTGGATACCGCCTTAGTCGCCACCAACGGTAATAACTACGCCGCGATGGTCGACGTCGGCGGCACGCTCTTCCGCTTCGACGGCGGCGCGATCAATAACCTGGTGCTCCAGAATACGATCAACGTCACGGCGAACAGCTCCTTCGATCAAGGTTCGGAGGTTACGGGTATCACCTACGGTAAGTTGATCCTGAATAACAGCACGCTCACCACCGACGCCACGGGCGCGGTCGGTGCGACCACGCTGTCCTTCGGCTCGACGACCCCGATCGGGACGGCGGTCATCTCTAATAGCGCCAGCTCGACGCTGAACCTGGGTGCCCTCAACGACAATGGCACGGCCGCCACGCTGAACTTCAACGGTGCCGGCACCCTTGTCATGAACACCGCCTCGACCTCCTTGGTCGCCGGCTCGGTCATCGGCGTCAATGCCGGTAAGATCGTCTCGAGCCACGGCACCGCCTTGGCCAACGCGACGATCAATGTCGGCGCTTCCGGCCTCTTCGAAGTCGCCGCCAGCCAGTCCATCGCCGGCCTCACGGGTTCGGGCAGCGTCACGCTTAACGGCTACTCCCTCAGCATCGGCGCCGCCGATAACCTCAGCACGACCTTCTCGGGCGTGCTCAGCGACGGTTCCGCGGCGAGCGGCCTGACGAAGACCAACAACGGCACCCTGACGCTCTCGGGCAACAATAGCTTCACGGGTACGCTCGCCGTCAATGGCGGCACGCTCCAGTTCGGCAGCGCCACGGCGGCCGGCACCACGGCGGCTGGCACCACGGTTGCGGTCGGAGCTAAGGTCGACCTTAATGGACAGACGGTGGGCAACGAAGCCTTCGCTCTCTCCGGTGAGCTAACCAACACGTCCGCTACGGCCGCCAGCCTCGCGGGCACGGTCACCCTCACCGGTACGGGCACGGTCTCGGCGAATGCCACCAAGTCGCTCACGCTCGGCGGGACGGTCACCGGTAGCGGTGCCCTCACCAAGACGGGCGCCGGCACGGTCGTCCTCAACGGCGCGAATGACTTCGCGGGTCTCACCACCGTCTCGGCTGGCACCCTCCAGTTGGGCAACGCCTCTGCGCTCGGTTCTACGGCCGCCGGTACGACGGTCGGTGCCACGGGCACCCTCGACCTCAATGGCCTGGCGATCGGCGCCGAAGCCATCGCGCTCTCGGGCTCGCTCACGAACTCCTCCGCCACGGCGGCCAGCCTCTCCGGAGCGGTCACGCTCGGTGCCAGCACGGCCAGCCTCGTCACCAACACGGGCTCGCTGACCTTCACGGGAGGCCTCGCTGTCGGCAGCTACACCCTGGCTATCAACGGCTCGGGCGACGTCACGGTCTCCGGCAGCTCCGGCCTCACCGGTACCGGTCTGGTCACGAAGAATGGTGCGGGTAAGCTCACCCTCAACGCCGCGTCCGCCGCTGGCTTCGATGCCATCAATGCGGGTCAGGTCGACGCCGCGGGCGCGATCAATGTCGAAACGCTTGAGAACGGAACCGTCAACGCCACGGCTGGCGCCACCGTCACCACGATGAACAACGGCGTGCTCAACCTCGGCGCCGAGTCCACGGTGTTCGACTTCTTGGGAGGGAGCATCAACGTCGGCAGCTCCAAGCTGAACATCACCAACAGTGCCTCGACCGTCCAAGGCGTTGTCTCTTCGCTTACCTTCACTGGTGGCGAGCTGAACTACACCGGTATCGGGCCTTTCGATGGTTCGTTCACCGTCGGTAACGGCGGCGTGACCTTCACCGCAGGCAGCATGTCGGTCATCTCGATTGGCAGCACCTCGAAGGTCGACTTCGTCAATGCCACGGGCACGGGCCGCACGCTGACCCTTGCGGGAACCAACACCGACGCCAGCAACTACGCGCCGAGCCTACTGGATGGTGCCGAAGCTCAGGAACGCCTCTTCAGCGCCGTCGTCAAGAACGGCGTCGGCGCCTGGGTTATCGGCGGTTCGGCCAATAACTTCCGGAGCTCGGCCACCTTCGATCTCAACGGTGGTACGCTCGGCTTCTCCTCCGGCGCCCTGGCCGGTACGGGTCTGATCACGGTGTCGAACTCCTCGACCCTCCGCTGGGAGGCTGCGAATACGAACGACGTCTCCGGTCGCCTGGTGGTCGCCGATGGCGCCACCGCCACGCTGGATGTCGGCTCGAACAACGTCAGCTTCGATGCGGCCCTCGGTTTCGGTGCGGCCAAGACGGGCGCAATCGTGAAGCAGGGTTCGGGTGAACTCACCCTGACGAAGTCCAATGACTTCTCCGGCGCCGTCACCGTCAACGCTGGTGTCCTTACCGCTGGCCATGCCACCGCGCTCGGTTCCGGACTCGTCACGGTCAACGCCGACCAGCTGAACCTCAGCGTGGCTATCGCCAATGACGTCACCGTGAACAGCGGTGTCGTGAAGGGCGCGGCCACCTCGGGCACGATGACCCTCAACTCGGGCGCCACGCTGTCCTCGGGCAACGCCATCACCACCTATAATGGCGGCTCGGTCATCCTCAACGGCGGCTCCGTCCTCGAGTGGAAGGCCTACGACACCGCCGGCGGTGCCGGCGTGGGTTACGATCGCTTCAACTTCGGCAACCTTGACCTGAGCAACCTCGGCGCTGGCGCGAAGGCGACGATTAAGCTGATCTCCCATAGCGACCTCATCGGAACGGAGGGCGACGCGAACCTCGCGGGTAGTCACTCCACTCCGCTGGGTATCGTCCGGACGTTCAACTTCGGTACGGTCAGCGGTAACCTCAACCTGGCGGCTGGCCAGAGCGTCACCGATGTCTTCACGTTCGACGTCTCTAGCTTCACCTTCGCGGGCAGCACGCCCACGACGAGCGACGTCTGGTCGATGAGCTTCGAAAGCGGTGCGCTCACGCTCACTGCGGTGCCTGAGCCGTCCACGTACGGCTTCGGTATCGGCGCCTTGGCGCTGGCCCTCGCGGCCATCCGCCGTCGTCGCAAGCAGGCCGCTGCCAAGAAGAACGAAGCCTGAGCCATCAGGTGATCGAATAGGGAAGGGCGGCCATTCGGCCGCCCTTTTTTGTGCCGTCTTTTTAGGTAGGGTCGGGACCGCGTCACGACATAGCTGCCTTGGGTAGGGCGGGCTCTCCGAGCCCGCCGTTGGGCCGATCGAGATACGAACCTCGCATGGCGAACGGACGGCTCGGAGAGCCATCCCTACCAGCGAAGGCGGAGCCTTCGAGGGGAGACGTGGGCACGGTGACATGGGGACAAGGGGTGTAAATGAGGACCTGAGGACACGAGGGCTAAGGTAGGGCGTGGCTCTCCGAGCCCGCCGTTGGGCGGAGTGACGTACGAATCTCCATGCCTTGGGTAGGGCGGGCTCTCCGAGCCCGCCGTTGGGCCGATCGAGATACGAACCTCGCATGGCGAA
>CALQQQ010000209.1 GCA_943332745.1 Opitutus sp. GAS368
GTGCTCGGCGTCGGGCGCATGGGCCACGGCGATGGCCTTCATCTCCTCGAGCGAGACGCCCCAGCCGCCGATCCAGCCGATCTTCATACGGAGACGCCCTTCAGGGCGGCGACAAAGGAGGACAGCACGGCAGGGGAAAGCCCCCGACGGAGCGAGATGCGGATGCGCCCAGTACGCACGGGCACCGTGGGCGGACGGATGGCGGAGACCATGAAGCCAGCGGCGCGGAGTGCGTTGGCGTATTTTAGGGTGACGTCGGAGTCGCCGAGGATGAGCGGGATGATTGGCGAATCGCCCGAAGGCACCGCGAAGCCAGCTTCAAGGAGCCCGTCGCGCCAAGCATGGGAGAGTGCGTGGAGTTCGGCTCGCTCTCCCGACATCCCCTTCACGCGTTCGACCGCAGCAAGCGCAGCGGCGGCGCAGGACGGCGCGAGGTAGGTCGAGTAGATGAACTCTCCCGCGAAGTTAATCAGGGCATCGCGGACTTCCGGGGCGTGCGAGAGCACATAGGCTCCCTGCGAGCCGAGGCCCTTGCCGAGCGTGCCAACCACGATATCAGCGGCGGCGAACGCACCTCGGGCTTCCTGCAGACCGGAACCCGTGGCGCCATACCAGCCCGTGGCATGGGCTTCGTCGAGCACCCAACAGAAGCCGAAACGCTTACGCAGCGAGGCCAGACGCTTCAGGTCGGGGCTATCGCCGTCCATCGAGTAGACGCTCTCCGTGACGACGAAGATGACGCCATCCAAGGCCGGCTCTTCGTGGAGCATGAGCTCGAGCGCATCGAGGTCATTATGGGCGAAGCGACGGAGGCGGGCGCCTGAGGCCATGATGCCATCGAGCATGCTCGCGTGCACGAGTCGGTCGGCGAGGATGAGGTCGCCCTTCTTCGGCAGGCCGCCGAGGACGGCGGAGTTGGCGGAGAAGCCGGTGTTCATCACCAGCCCGTGCTCATAACCCTGCCAAGCGGCGAGGGTCTGCTCGAGCTTCTGGTGGATCTCGGTGTAGCCCGTGACGAGCGGCGAAGCAGAGGAAGACGCACCCCAATCCTGGAGCGCGGCCACCCCGGCGGCGACAACCACAGGGTCGCGCGACAGACTGAGGTAGTCGTTATCGGCTAGATTGACGCGGGCATCCGACGAGGCACGCGCGGTCAGCTTACGGCGTAGCGACGACCCTTCGCGCTGGGCGAGGGACTGACGCAGGCGCTGCAGCAGGGCTTCGTTCACCGCGGCAGGAAATGGAAACGGGCAGACTTTTCACCTTTCCCCGATTCGCCAAGCAGCGGAATCCAAGACTCCGCTAGGCCGGCGCGATTTGCCGCAGCGACTTCTTTCGAAGGCTTCTTGATCGCGTTGAGCCACACGCCGATGGGGCCGTCGTAACGGCGACGCAGGTAAGAGATTGCGAGACGAGCCTGGTTGATCGCACCGAGGCGATCTTCCACGACCACGATGGCGACGGTCGGCTTGATGGCCGCGGCGAAGTCCGCCCAATCCTTACCCTTGGGGTCGATCGGCACGGCCACACCACCGGCGCCTTCGACGACGCGACAAGGCGCATGCGGGACGGCACGGTAGAGTTTCAGCAGCAGCGCGAGATCGAGTGGCTTGCGGGCCTTCTTCGCCGCGGCGAGCGGAGCAATGGGCGCTGGGAGCGTTAGTAGCGTGTGCGCTTCAGCCCACTTGCCTGCGGCCTTCTTGGCATCAGCCGGACGACCGGCACCGGCGCCTGACTCCACCGGCTTGATGACCTGCGTGAAGCCATCACGAGAAAGGCGACGAGCGAGCAATCCGGCGACGTGGGTCTTGCCCACGCCAGTGTCGCTGCCGGTGACGAAGATGAGGGCCATGTTATTTGCAGCCGCAACCGCCGTTGCCGCAGGATTCTTCCGTTGAGTTGGCGGCGGCGAATTCCGCGACGTTCGGCCATTCGGCCGGCTTGGCGTCCGCCGGGGCGAGGTCACCGCGATGGATGCGACGGGCTTCATCCGGGTGCATCGGGTGCAGGCCAAGGCGCTTCATCAGGTTCATGTCCTCTTCGATGTCGGGGTTACCCGTCGTGAGCAGCTTCTCGCCGAGGAAGATCGAGTTGGCGCCGGCGAGGTAGCAGAGGGCCTGCGTCTCATCGTTCATGTTAGCGCGGCCGGCGGAGAGGCGGACCATCGCCTTCGGCATCAGGATGCGGGCGACGGCTATCGTGCGGACGAACTCGATCGTATCGACGAACTTGCGGCCCGCGAGCGGCGTGCCTTCGACGGCCACCAAGGCGTTGATCGGCACGGAGTCGGGCTGAGGATCAAGCTGCGCGAGCTCGACGAGCATCTTCAGGCGGTCGTCGACCGTCTCGCCCATGCCGAGGATGCCACCGGAACAGACCTCGAGGCCGGCCTTGCGGACATTCGAGAGCGTCTGGAGACGGTCATCGTAGGTGCGGGTCGTGATGATCTTCGAGTAGTGCTCGCGGGAGGTGTCGAGGTTGTGGTTATACACGTCGCAACCGGCCTGCTTGAGGCGACCAGCCTGCGCTTCGCTGACCATCCCGAGGGTACAGCAGACTTCGAGGCCGAGCTCCTTCACGCCCGAGACCGTATTCAGGACGCTGTCGAACTGCTTGCCGTCGTTCACGCGGCGCCAGGCGGCGCCCATGCAGAAGCGGGTCGCACCACCGGCCTTGGCCTTGCGGGCGTCGGCGAGGATCGCCTGGGTCTCCATGAGGGCTTCGCTCTCGAGACCGGTCTGGTTGTGCACCGACTGCGGGCAATAGGCGCAGTCTTCAGGGCAGGCGCCGGTCTTAATCGACTTCAGCGTGCAGAGCTGCACACCGGCCGGATCCTGGTGGGCCTGGTGGACTTGCTGAGCCTTGAAGATCAGCGTGTTGAGCGGCAGGTCGTAGAGCGCTCGGGCTTCGGTGAGGTTGGGCATATATAGAAGGTGGTAGCGGTTAGCGGTTGGCGGTTGGGAGAGATGAAAGAGTGTCGTCCATGGCGAGGCGGACGGCGCGGACGAGGTGCTTCACTTCGTCGGCTTGGATGGAGATCGGTGGCACGAACAGAATCGAGTCGCCGAGCGGACGGATGACGAGGCCGTGGCGTCGCGCGGCCAGAGCGACGCGATAGCCCGCGCGGATGTCGGTCGGCCAGCGGTCGGCGGAGGTGGGCTTGAATTCAACGGAGCCGGTGAGGCCGAGCTGACGGAAGGTACGCACGTGGGCGTGGCCGGCGAAGGCGGCTTCCATCTCACGTCCGAGGAGCGCGGCGCGCTCGGCGACCTGACCCGAGGCCAGCATGGGCTTCAGTTTACGCAACGAAGCGCGGGCGACGGCGCAGCCGAGCGGATTGCCCGAGAAGGTGTGGCCATGGAAGAACGTCTTCCCTTCGGAGAACGGACCGAGGAACGCGTCGTAGATATTTTCCGAAGTCAGCGTGGCGGCGAGCGGCAGGTAGCCGGCGGCGAGACCTTTAGCTAAGCAGAGGAAATCCGGGA
>CALQQQ010000210.1 GCA_943332745.1 Opitutus sp. GAS368
AAAGGTGTTGATGCCGTTCTTCACGCCGACGCCGGCGTCGCCCTGACCGAGGGTCGTGGTGGGCATGCGGACGAGACGCACGCCGCGGTGGGCGGTGGCGGCCGCGAAACCGACGGCGTCGAGGAAGGCGCCGCCGCCGATGGCGAGGACGTAAGAGTGGCGGCAAATCTTGTCGGCTTCGATCGCGGCAAGGGCGGCCTTGACGACGGCGGAGTCCTTCTTGGCGGCCTCGCCACCGGTGAGCACGAGCGGCGCGCGGGTGAAGGCCACGCCCATGGCCTTACCATAGGCGGCGACCTCGGCGGCGAAGCCCGGA
Organism: Opitutus sp. GAS368; assembly: GCA_943332745.1. The sequence goes on from CALQQQ010000210.1 coordinate 317, forward strand.
CGGGAGTTGGCCAGGCCGGCGTCGACAATCGGGATCACCTTAGCGCCGGCGAAGAGGTCGGCGAGGACGCGGTTACCCGCAGCGAACGCGCCTTCGGTGAAGAAGATGCGATGGCGGTAGGTTACCGCGAATTCGAGGTCAAGGGAGTCGTCCATAGCCCTGGGGGAGGGTTTATCAGAAGAGGTTAGACGCCTGAGGACAAGCCAAGTTCCCGATATTACCCGCCGTAAAAGCCCCAAACCCTGCGGGAAGTCAGGTCGTCGGAATCCAGCGTCGCAACAACAGGGTCAGGCCGAAGGAGCCGAAAGGCATGATCCAGACGAGCCGCGAAGCAAAGACGGCCCAGCCGACTTCGACGGAACCTTCGGTCGCGGCCCGCATATATCCGACCGAGCAATAAAAGATACCAGCCGCCGCGAAGTCGACCAACGGGAACGCCGCCAGGCGGTCGGCGACGCGTCGACCGACGCCGGCCGGCAAGGCGTGGCGACGATTGGAAAAGAAAATCCAGAGCCAGAACAGCAGGCAGCCAAAGACCGCAACCTTCGGCAGGCCGTTTACGTCGGGCAGGAATTGCACGAGGACGAGCGGGACGGGTACGAGATAAAGCAGCCACTCGGCCCACCTGGGCGGCGCGCCGGGTCCAGCTTCATGTCGCGCGACGAGCGTGATCGAGAACGTCAGCAGCCAAAGCACCGCTGGATATGCGAGCAGCGCGACGAGATTCCAGCCGCGGAAGTGCGGGCCATCGATCAGCCCGCCGACAGCGAAGAAACCGATGAGCGGAAGGAGCGCACGGCAGAGCCCCATCACGGCCGGCGCCCAGCTGACGCCCTTATGCCAGCGATCATAGACGAGCACGCCGGCGACGAGCAGGAGCACGAGGACGAGGGTGATGCCACGATGGCCGCCGAGCGAAGCGGCGACGGTGAACCATGAGCCGAAGGCCAGTGCGAGGCCGCCGACAATGAACGCGGACCGGGCGGAGACGATGCCGGCCGGGATCGGTCGGGTGGAACGGCGCTCGGTGTCCCAGCGCGCGTCGAAGGCGTCATTGAGGATCATGCCGCCGACGTAGATCAGCGAGACACCGAGGAGCAGCCCAAAAAGCGAGAGTAACAGGCCGTTGGTCCACGGGAAGCGATCGGTATAGACATAGCCGAGCAGCCAGCCGCCGACCAGGTTGCTCCAGACCGTCGGCAGATTCGAGCCACGGGTGAGGATCAGCCAGGCGCGGAGCTTGGCGAACATCTCAGAGGGGCTTCACGCCACGCTGCGCGAGTTCAGCGAGCGTCCAGCGATATTCTTCGGCAATCATGTCGGCGACATCGGCCGCGCGGACTTCGGGCGGCAGGACTTCCCAGGTATACGTCTCGATCTCGAGCTCGCGACAAGCGCCGGGCGCCTTGGCGATGACATCGAGCGCGGCCTTCAGGTGGTCGTTCGTCGTGGAGAGTTCATCGGACAGTCGGTCGGCGTTGACCGGCACATGGAAGTGCACGCGGAGTTCCTCGAGCGCGCGGAGCCGGTCAATCGCGGCCATGGCGAACGGGATGTCCTTGAAGCGCACGATGGAGCCGTCCTTCGCCCGACCCATGGTCTGGTGCAGGTACGTGGGCTCGTGCATCTTCGCGAGGCGTGCGAGGGCGACCTCGGTGGGCTTGAGCTTGAGCGCGGAGCTGAGATGGAACTTAAGCACGGGCGCGCCGCCGGCGTTGAGTCGGGCGATAGCCTCATGGGCTTCTTCGTATTGCAGCGCGAAGTGGCAGGTGTCGTAGGCGATGCCGAGGTGGGCGTCGACGAGGCCCTTGGCCGGCTCTTCAGCGCGAAGCTGTTCGAAGAGGCGCAGCGCTTCGGGCGTGTTCTCGGCGTGGCCGATCGGCTCAGGCTCGAGCGCAAGGCGCAGGTGCGTGCCGGTGCGATCGCGCAGGCGGGCGAGGTGTTCGGCGCACGCGAGGAGATTGCGACGCATGACCTTAAGTTCGTCGGCATTGCGGCCGAAGCCCTTGAACGAACCCGGCAGCGTGCTGACGGTGCCGACCTTATCCGGCGGACCAAATGCAGCGAGAAGATCGAAGAGACGGTTGGTGTATTCGAGACGCGGCGTCTCGCACCAGTCCGGTGCGAAGACGTTGTCCTTCACGGCCTGGCCGTGGAACGGGCCGAAGGGGAAGCCGTTAATCCCGGCGACAACGCAGTTCTCTTTGTCTAGCCAGGCGCGGAAAGCCGCGAGCGTGGCGGGCACGGCGAGCTCCTTCGCGGCGAGGTCGCCAAGCCGCAGGCCGAGCACGTATGTCTTGCCGGGACAGACGCGGTCGCGCACGCGGAGCGCATGGTCGCGCAGACCGGCGAACGTCTCGACCCACCCTTCGCCGCGATGGACGTTGGTGCAGTAGGCGAGGGAAAGTCCAGACGTGAGCTTCACGCGGTCAGGCCTGAGCGGCGGGGTCCTTGAAACGCGGCGACTGCGAGAGGAACTTCACCGGGTTGCCGTACACGAGGCGGTCGATGGCAGCGGCAGAATGTCCGCGGCGACGCATCTCCTGCGCGGCCTTGGGTACAGACAGCGGATCGCTATGGCCCCAGTCGCACGCGCTATTGAGCCAGACGCGCTGGGCGGAGACGGATTCGATCATGTCGATGGCGCGCACGGGCGTGGCCTTCGATTCAGGGTAAAGCGTGATGCCGGCCCAGAAACCTTGGTCGAGTACTTCGTGGATGGTATGCTCCTCGACATGGTCGATGATGACGCGTTCGGGCTTCACGACGCCGTTGGCCTTGAGGCAATCCATGATGAGACGCGTGCCCTTGCGCTTGTCCTCGAGGTGCGGCGTGTGCACGAGGATCATCTGGTCATATTGCACCGCGAGGGCAATGTGCTGCTCTAGCACCTTCATCTCGTTGCGCGTGTTCTTGTTGAGGCCGATCTCGCCGATACCGAGTACCGTCGGGGCCTTCAGGAATTCGGGGACCAGCGCGAGGACGTCGGCGGCGAGCGCCATGTCTTCGGATTCCTTCGGGTTGATGCATAACCAGGAGTAATGCGGCAGACCGTACTTGGCGGCACGCTTGGGCTCATGCTGCGTCAGCTGGCAGAAGTAGTCGTAGAAGCCGTCGGCGGACTTGCGGTCGAAGCCGGCCCAGAAGGCGGGCT
>CALQQQ010000211.1 GCA_943332745.1 Opitutus sp. GAS368
GCCCAGCCGGCTGCGCCCATAGAGCGGAATCTCGAAACGGGGAAACAGCGGCGAGGCGTCCAGGTCGTGCTGCACAAACTCGGTCGGCGAGACTATCGACGCAGACCTTCACGCAGCCGCAGGGACAGGCCGAAGCTTCGGTGGTGGCGCCGAGGGCGAGAAGGGACAGGAGAGCGACCCGCGGGGTGCGCTCGGTGAGGAAGGAAGTCTTCATGGTGATTTATGTTTTGCGTGTCTTCGACGCGGGTGTGGCGGCCTGCGCAGGCGACGATGCGCACCGGGTGGGTGCGACTTTGGAATAGGTTTGGATGCCACGCGCGAGCCGACTGACCGCAGCCCGCAACGGTGATTAGCCGCGCACTCGGGGCGGTGGCACGGGCACCTCGGCCACGCGTGACACGCTTACTTGATTCAAAGGACGCGCAAAATCGCGCCCGGAAAAGAATTTCACCGCTAAGAGGTGGATTTCGCCCGAAGCAGGATCAGCCTTGGCCTTCACCTTGGCGCTCTCGTCCTTGGCTAACGGGGCCTGCTCGGAGTTCTTACGCCCATCTTGAGCAACCTTACATAACGAACAGGGGGCATCCTCAAGGGTCTTGGAAATAGCCGCCGCGGCGGTCAGCTGGCTGGCATTATCGACCGACATCTTCGTCCACGCCAGAACCTGCAGGAGGTCCCACGACAGACCCGACGCGGCCAGCCACGCCACGAGGGCGAGCCAGGCGAAGGGTTGACGGAAGCGACGACGCACGCAGTCAAATTGCCAAGGGGAAAGGCCAGTTCAATTCCAATAGCAGGCAGGCCATATGGTGACACCTGTGCTAATCCTAAGAATAAGACTACCCGACGTAAGGAGTCGGATCCTGCACGCCGGCGAGAAGGAAAGCCTCCTTACGCTCCACGCACGTACCGCACTTGCCGCAATGCTTGTCGCCGCCGACGTAACACGACCAGGTCAGCACGAAAGGGACGCCGAGCTCGACGCCGCGCTGCACGATAGCGGTCTTGTCCATGCCCACGAACGGGCGCTCGAGCGAAACTTCATGCCAGTCGGCGAGACGGATGGCTTTATCCAAGGCATCGGCGAAGGCCGGACGGCAATCGGGATAGATGGCATGGTCGCCGCCGTGGGCACCATAGGCGACCGACGTGGCCTTGAGCGACATCGCCCAAGCGGCAGCCGTCGCAATGAGGAGCATGTTACGATTGGGCACGACGGTGGCCTTCATGCTGGCCTCTTCGTAATGACCCTCAGGGACGTCGATATGGGAATCCGTCAGGGCATTAGCACCGAAGAGCGGCGTGAGCCCGCGGAGGTCGGCGATGCGGTGCGGCACCTTGTAATGGGCGCAGATCTCGGCGGCGGCGACGAGCTCGCGACGATGGCGCTGACCGTAGTCCACCGATAGCGCATGCACTTCCCTGCCCTCGGCCAACAGATGGGCTAGGAGCACGGTGGAATCCATTCCGCCGGAGTGAATGATGACGGTGCGCTTCATCAGCCGGGAAGTTGGACGCGGACAGCCCCGAGGGCGAGTCCGTTAATCGCGGACCCGCAGCTTGGCGCCCAGCTTGTCGAGGTGCGAGACCGCCACGGCCTCACCAACGCGCATGGCAGCGGACTCCTTGCGATTACCGTCGCGCAGGCCGGAAAGGTGCAACCAGCCGTGGGCGACGTAGAGTCTTAGTTCGGTAGCCAGCGTGACGCCATGCTCCTTGGCGGCCCGGCGGGCTTGGTCGATGTTCACGCAGATCTCGCCGGCGAACGCTTCGCCAGGGTGCTCTTCACCGACGAAGGTGATGACGTCCGTCACGGTCGGGTCGCCGAGGAATTCGTCGTGAAGCTTGGCCGTCTCCTTGTCGCCAAGGAAGGCAATCGACAGCGATCCCTCGGGGCAACGGTAGCCCTTGAGCTTGTCGAGCGCGTGGACGACGCGCTGGACGGAGACCGCGGAGACCTTGGTCTTCGTGTGGCGGACGGAGATGTCGACGACGCGGCTCATGCGGCGGCGAAGACGGGCTTGAGTCGCGTCCAGAGCTCGGACAGCGCCTGCGGCAGGACGCGCGTATCGCCGATGACGGGCATGAAGTTGTGGTCGCCGTCCCAACGCGGCACGATGTGGAAGTGGAGGTGCGTCGGGATACCTGCACCCGCGGCCTTACCGAGATTGAGACCCATATTGAAGCCAGCGGGGCTCATCACCTTCTGTAGCACCGACTGACAGCGTATCAGCAGGTCCATCATCTCGGCACGTTCGGCCGCGGTGAGGTCGGCCAGTTCGCCGACTTCGCGATTGGGCAGCACCATCAGGTGGCCCGGATTATAAGGCGAGTTGTTGAGGATGACGAAGCAGTGCGCGCCGCGGTGCAGGATGAGATTCGCTTCGTCGTCGTTTGCCGCGAGCAACGCCGCGAACGGGCTACCGGCACCTGGCTCCTTGCGGGTGCGAATATACTGGATGCGCCAGTGCGGGTGAAGCTGTTCGGACATCGAGATCAGGAGGCGTAGCCCTTGGGTCGGGCGAGGTGCCAATTGCATGCTGTCAGGACGATGCTGTCGAGCGTGTCGTAGCGCGGCACCCAGCCGAGTTCGCGGCGAACCTTGGAGGCATCGGCGTAAAGCGCGGGCGGATCGCCTTCGCGGCGCAGAGCGAACGTATGCGGGACGGGCCGACCAAGGATGCGGCCAACGCTGGCGATGACGTCTTTGACCGAATAAGGCGTGCCCGTACCGAGATTATAGAAGTGGGTCTGCCCGGGCTGGTTTAGCTTCGGGAGCACGTCGAGGTGGGCGCGGGAAAGGTCGTCCACATGCACGTAGTCGCGCAGGCAGGTGCCATCCGGGGTCGGGTAATCTGTACCGAAGACCTGGAGTGGCGGACGACGACCCAGCGCGGCGGCAATCGCCAGCGGGATCAGGTGCGTTTCCGGCGAATGATCTTCGCCGATGGCGGCATCCGCCGAAGCCCCAGCGGCATTGAAGTAGCGGAAGGCCGCAAAGCTCAGGCCATGGGAGGCGGCCAGCTCGCGGAGGCGCTGCTCGACTGCGAGCTTGGTGGCGCCGTACGGATTGATCGGGTTCTGCGGAAGATCTTCCGTCATCGGCATCTTCTCCGGGATGCCGTAGGTCGCGCAGGTGCTTGAGAAGACCAGCTTCTTCAAGCCCTCCGCGAGCATGGCTTGGAGTAGGCCTTCGGTGTGCACGACATTATTCTCGTGGTAGCGCTCCGGCTGCTGGACGGATTCGCCGACATTCGTAAACGCCGCGAAATCGATGACCACCTCGGCGCTGGACTCGCGCAGGGCGGCGCGGACGGCGGTCTGGTCACCCATGTTGGCAAGGAAGAACATCACTCCCGGCGGCACGGACTCCGCGTGGCCGTAGGACAGGTCGTCGAGCACGGCCACCTTGTGCCCGGCGGCCAACGCCTGCCGGACGCAATGGCTGCCGATGTAGCCGGCAC
>CALQQQ010000212.1 GCA_943332745.1 Opitutus sp. GAS368
CCAATGGGTGTCCATCGCGGTGACGTCGCCCGGGGCGGCGGCGCCGACGTGCGTGAACATCGCGAGGGAGATGTCGAAATGGTTGTTGGAATGGGAGCCCCAGGTGAGGCCGTGGTCTTGGCAGACCTGAGCGACTTTGACTGAGCCCTGCATCGTCCAGAAGTGCGGGTCAGCGAGGGGGATGTCGACCGCCTGCAGTTTCAGCGCGTGGTCGAGCTGGCGCCAATCCGTGGCGACCATGTTGGTGGCAGTACGGAGGCCAGTGGCCTTCTTGAATTCGGCCATGATCTCGCGACCGGAGAAGCCAGCTTCGGCTCCGCAGGGGTCCTCGGCGTAAGCGAGTACGCCTTTCAAGTTCTGGCAGACTTCGATGGCTTCCTTGAGGAGCCAGGCTCCGTTGGGGTCGAGCGTGATGCGGGCCTTCGGAAAGCGGGCGGCGAGGGCGCGGACCGCCTCGATCTCGCGGGCGGCACTGAGCACACCGCCCTTGAGCTTGAAGTCTTGGAAGCCGAAGCGCTCGTGCGCGGCTTCGGCCTGGCGGACGATGCTTTCGGGAGTGAGGGCTTCTTCGTTGCGGAGGCGATGCCACGCGTGCGCGGAGCCTGCTTCGTCGCGGTAGCCCAGGGTCGTCTTGCGACGATCGCCGATGAAGAACAGGTAGCCGAGCATCTCGACCTCGGTCCGCTGCTGGCCCTTACCCAGCAGCGCGGCGACGGGCTTCGACTGGAACTGGCCAAGGAGATCGAGGAGCGCGGATTCGATGGCCGTGACGGCGTGGATCGTCACGCGCAGGTCGAACGTCTGGAGGCCGCGGCCACCGGCATCGCGGTCGGAGAAGGCGGCGCTGACCGTAGCGAGGAGCTTTTCGTAATCCGCGATTTCCTTGCCGACGAGTAATGGCGCGGAATCCTCGACGGTCTGTCGGATCTTCTCACCGCCGGGAACTTCCCCGAGGCCGGTGTGGCCGGCGTTATCGGTGATGAGGATGATATTACGGGTAAAGAAAGGTCCATGGGCGCCGCTGAGGTTGAGCAGCATGCTGTCGTGGCCGGCGACTGGCACGACACGGATAGATTGGATCAGAGGAGAGGACATTACAAAAGGGGTAGGGGCAGGCTCAGGCCTTGGGCTTGGTGCGGACAAGGAAGGCCAGACCGGCAGCCAAGACCGAAGCCGCTGCCAGTCCGTACAGTCCGTATTGGACGGAGCCGGTAGTCTTCTCGAGGTATCCAAAGACTGTCGGGGCGACGAAGCCGCCGAGATTACCGATGGAGTTGATGAGCGCGATGACCGCAGCGGCGATCCGCACATCGAGGTAGCCTTGCGGGATGGGCCAGAAGAGCGACGAGGCGGACTTGAAGCCCAGCGCTGCGAAACAGATGGCCACGAAGGCGAAGACCGGTCCGCCGGTGGTCGACATGAACATCCCCGTCGCAGCGACGACAAGCGCGCCGGCCACCCAGAGTTGTGGACGTTTCCAGCGGGCGGCGCCGGCGGCGGCGAGATACATGCCGACGATGGAGATAGTCCAAGGCACCGAGTTCAGGAAGCCGACTTGGAGGTCGGTGAGGTCGCCCATCTTCCGGATGATATTGGGAAGCCAGAAGGTCGCGGCGTAGATCGTCAGCTGTATGGCGAAGTACACGACGCAGAAGAGGATGATCTGCGGATCGCGAAGTAGGCGGAAGATGCCAGGCCGTTCCGTCTGGTTGGCCTCGCGCTCACGTTGCTCGGCCTCGATGGTCGATTCGAGAGCCTGCTTTTCCTGCACGGAGAGCCAGCGGGCGTCGCGCGGGAGCGAGTCCAGCCAGAACCAGGCGCCGATGCCGATGACGACCGAGAGGAGCCCTTCGATGAATAGCATGCTCTGCCAGCCTTTGAGGCCGAGGAGCGAGGTCTTCATGAGGGCGCCGGAGAGAGGGCCGGAGAGGATCGAGGCGATCGCCGAGCCGCTCAGGAACAGTGCGATAGCCTTGCCGCGTTCGGCCGACGGGAGCCAGCGGGTGAAGTAATAGATGACACCAGGGAAGAAGCCGGCTTCGGCCGCTCCAAGGGCGAAGCGGAGGAAGTAGAATTCATTCTCATTCCGGGCAAAGGCCATCAGTGAAGCCACGACCCCCCAGGAGATGGTGATGCGCGTCAGCCACACGCGGGCGCCAAACTTCTGCAGCAGCATGTTCGACGGGACTTCAAAGATCGCGTATCCGATGAAGAACAGGCCGGCGCCCAAGCCATAGGCGGCGCTGTCGAGCCCGAGGTCCGTCTTGAGGTGCTGCTGGATGAAGCCGACGTTCACGCGATCCAAGTAGTTCACGATGAACATCACGATGAACAACGGCAGGATACGCCGTTTCACCTTCGAGACGGCGTCGTTGAGGTGTCCCTGGTAGTCTGCGGTGAACTCGCTCATGGCGGCTTACTTGACGCCGGCTTTGGCGATGAGGGCGGCGAGCTGTTCGACTTCGGCTGGCTTGAGGTCGGTCAGGGGGGCGCGCACGGGCCCCGCGCTATGTCCGACGACCGTGGCGCCCGCCTTGATGATGCTGACGGCGTAGCCGGCGCTCTTGTTGCGTAGTTCGAGATAGGGCAGGAAGAAGGTGTCGAGGAGGCGGTTCTGCGTGGCGTGGTCGTCCTTCGCGACGGCGTGGTAGAAGTCCATCGCGGTCTGGGGGATGAAGTTGAACACGGCGGAGGAATAGACCGGTACGCCCATGGCCTTGTAGGCGGCGGCGTAGACTTCGGCGGTGGGAAGGCCGCCGAGGTAGCTGAAGCGGTCACCCATGCGACGGCGGACGGAGACCATCAGCTCGATGTCGCCGAAGCCGTCCTTGTAACCGATGAGGTTCGGGTTGTTGGCCGCGAGCTTCTCGAGGTGATGCGGTAGGAGGCGGCAGACATTGCGATTGTAGACCACGACGCCGATCTTCACGGACTTGCAGACCTGATCGACGTGCGCGGCGACGCCGTCTTGATTGGTCTCGGTCAGGTAATGCGGCAGGAGCAGGATGCCCTTAGCGCCGAGGCGTTCGGCTTCCTGCGCATACTGGATGGCCACGCGGGTCGGACCACCGGCACCGGCGAGGATCGGCACGAGGCCGTCGCACGTGTCGACCGCGGTCTTGATGATCGAGGAATACTCCTTGGGCTCCAAGGAGAAGAATTCACCGGTACCGCCTGCGGCGAAGAGCGCAGACGCTCCGTAGGGGGCGAGCCACTGCAGGCGCTTGGCGTAGCTCGGCGCATCGAAGTCGCCGTTCGCCTTGAAGTCGGTGATCGGGAAGGAGAGCAGTCCGGAGGAGAGGACTTTTTGGAGTTCGAGGGGGGACATGGATGGAAGCGGTAAGCGGTTAGCGGTTAGGACGCGGTTGGCGGTTAGGTTAAATCGCAGAATTCGAGCGGGTGCCGTTGAGGAGGCGGGAGACTCCGAGCGGGTTGGCGTTCTGCAGTTCGGCCGGCAGGGCTGC
>CALQQQ010000213.1 GCA_943332745.1 Opitutus sp. GAS368
ATGGAAGCCAACGAGGACGGCGAAGGGGGCATCATGACCCTGGTCTCCCTCGCGTCCGCCAAGGACAAGGAAAAGACCAAGCGGAAGCACCGCAGTGTCCTGGTTCTCCTCGGTGTCTTCGGGGCCGCCCTGCTCTACGGCGACGGCGTCATCACCCCAGCTATCTCGGTGGTTTCCGCGCTGGAAGGTGTCAAGGAAGCTAACGAACGACTGCACGGGCCGCTCTCCGCCGGCTTCCTCAAATACTTCATCCCGACCGCCGCAGTCCTGATTCTCGTCGGCATCTTCTGGCTCCAGAAGATTGGCACCGGCCGCGTTGGCATGTATTTCGGCCCCATCACCATGGTCTGGTTCGCCGTGATTGGTGGCCTCGGCATCCTCTCGCTGGTGCTCAACCATGCGGTCATTGGGCAAATCATGTGGGCCTTCAACCCGCTCGAAGGGCTTCAGCTGCTCATCACCCACCCCGGCCTGGGCATCCTGATCCTTGGCGCGGTCTTCCTCTCGGTGACGGGGGCCGAAGCGCTCTACGCGGACATGGGCCACTTCGGCCAGAAGCCGATCCGGGCAGCATGGTGTTTCATCGTCTTCCCCGCGCTCATCCTGAACTACCTCGGTCAGGGCGCCTGGGCTCTCGCCCACCCAGCCGAACTTCTGGAGCCCGGCTTCAACCCCTTCTTCAACATGGCGCCGAACTGGGCGCAGATTCCGCTCGTTGTCATCGCGACGCTCGCCGCGATCATCGCCTCGCAGGCCCTCATCGCCGGGGCATTCTCGATCACCATGCAGGCGATTCAACTAAACTACCTGCCCCGCATGCGCATCGAGCGCACTTCCGACCAAGAATCAGGCCAGGTCTACGTTCCAATCATCAACTGGCTGCTCATGACCGGCTCAATCTACCTGGTCCTACATTACGAGACGTCCGAGAACCTCGCGAGCGCCTACGGCATCGCGGTAAGCCTCACGATGCTGGTGACGACAATCCTCTTCGGTCAGTACCTCCGTCACAAACTGAACATCCGTTCCGCTGGCGCCTACGCACTGCTCACGCCCTTCATCCTACTGGAGGTGCTCTTCGTCCTCGGTAATTCGCATAAGATTCTACCCAACGGTTGGATGCCGCTGCTGATCGGCATCATCGTCTACTACCTGATGGCCGTCTGGAACAAGGGCCGCATCGCGATGAAGCAGAAGCTAAGCGAAGGCGAGGCGGCCGGCGATTTCGAGAACTTCCTCGATAGCGTCGAAGACCGCTTCGTCGCGGGCAAGTTCGCGCGCGTAAAAGGCACGGCAATCTATCTCGCTGGTTCAACCAAGGCCGTACCGATGGCCTTAGCTCACAACCTTAAGCATAACCGAGCGCTCCACGACCATATCATCGTCGTCACACTGAAGGTCGATGAAGACCGAGCCATCGTGCCGATGTCGGACCGCGTGAGCTTCAACACCCGCGGACCCAAGTTCTGCAAAATTGACAGCCACGAGGAATTCCCCTCCGTCCTCAGTGTCACGGGAACGTTCGGCTTCCGCGAGAAACAAGACGTCTTCCCGGTGCTGGATGCGGCGTACCAGGAAATGGGCATCAACCCTAATCCACTCGAGGTGACCTACTTCCTCAGCCGCGAGACGATTGTCCGCGCGACGACAGGCTTCTCGCTCAACGCCGTCCAGGAAAAGCTCTTCGAAGTGCTCAACCGTAATTCCCTTTCGGCGACCGCATACTTCAACCTGCCGCCCGGTCGCGTGGTCGAGCTAGGCATGCAGGTCGAACTCTAAGGCCTCCGCTCAACGGGGCGACTCAACCTTGAAGACGAACGCCTGCTTGCACGGGTGATTCTCTTCGTCAGCCATCTCGCGCGGGGTCTCGATCACGCAGACCGCTCCGAGCTGCTCCCAAGGAAGGAGATCCGACCAGCCAAGGAGCATAATCTTCGAGCCGGGTGCCGGACGGAGCACGCGGGAGCGTACCTGCGGGCCAGGCCAGCCATAGGAAATGAGATACATCGAGCGGCCGTCAGCGGAACGAGTGAAGCGGAATGAGCCTTCGAGGGGCGTAGCTCCTGGACGAACCCCCACGACGGACTCGCCGTTCACGTCCAGCCACTCCTCGACATACACGAACTGCTTGATGGTGTCCTCGTCGACGGGATCGACGTTCTGATACTGGTCCGAGGCAGAATGGCCAGAGACGGCGGCCTCGATGAGACGGGCTAAGGCTTCCTCCGGGGAACGCGGGGACGACGAGGCGCAACCGACGAGGCTGAGAGCGAGGCAAAGGGCTGCGAGGAGTCGGGCAGCCATGACGTCGGGCTTACTTAGCAGCCTTGCTCTTGGCGATCAGGTCGTAGAACCGATCGAAGAGCACATCCGCATCATTCGGGCCAGGGCCGGCTTCCGGGTGATACTGGACGGAGAAAACCGGCTTATCCTTGAGACGCAGGCCAGAGACGGTGTCGTCGTTCATGTTCACCTCAGTGACAATGGCACCGCAGCGCTCCAGGTCTTCGCGCTTCGAAGCGAAGCCGTGATTCTGGGCGGTGATGGCCACGCGGTCTTCTTCGGTGTTCTTGACGGGCTGGTTGCCGCCGCGATGGCCGAACTTCAGCTTATAGGTCGATGCACCGATGGCGTGCGTGATAATCTGGTGACCGAGGCAGATGCCGAAGACCGGGTAGGTCTTGATGAGGTCGGCCACGGCTTCGTGGGCGTACTTCAGGGCGGCAGGATCGCCGGGGCCGTTGGAAAGGAAGACGCCATCGGGGTTGAAGGCGCGAATCTCGGCGGCCGGCGTGCGGGCCGGAAAGACATGGACGTCGAAGCCGGAGGCGACGAGGCGGCGGAAGATCGAGGTCTTGGCACCGAAGTCGTAGGCGGCGATGCGGTACTTCTTGGCGCGGGCCTTGGGCTTGTTGAGGTGCGTGCCCGGGACGGTGAAGGGTTCGCAATCACCGGCGGTGGCGTTGTAGTGGTAAGGTGCCTTGCAAGTGACGTCCTTGACGAAGTCGGCACCGACGGTGCCGGTCCAGGCGCGGGCGCGCTTGAGGGCTTCTTCGTCGGTGATACCTTCAGTGGAGAGGCAGGCCTTCATGACGCCGGCGGAGCGGAGCTTCTTGGTGAGCGAGCGGGTGTCGACGCCGTCGATGCCAGGGATGCCGTACTTCGCGAGCCACGTACTCAGGTCGGTGGTGGCGCGCCAGTTGGAGACGATGGGCGAAAGGTCGCGGACGACGAAACCAGCGACGTGCGGGCGGGCGGATTCGAAGTCGTCTTCATTGACGCCGTAGTTCCCGATCTGCGGGGTCGTCATGGTGACGATCTGTCCGAAGTAGGAAGGATCGGTGAGGATTTCCTGGTAGCCGGTCATGCTCGTGTTGAACACGACTTCGCCGCAGAGGGTGGCCGAAGCTCCGAACGCCCTGCCCCGAAGAATGGTTCCATCTTCAAGAGCGAGCACAGCAG
>CALQQQ010000214.1 GCA_943332745.1 Opitutus sp. GAS368
GGCTGACCGGGAGGGCCATGGCGAGGTTGTAGGTCAGGGCGAGCCCCGGGGACAGAATAAATCGGGAACAAGTGATGTTTTTAAGGGTAGAAGAACCACCCCCGCTCATGCCTGGCATCCGCGTCAAACCCTGGAACCGCGTCGACGGTCCCATCTACAGCCTTGCGACCACCGCGGGCGGGAAGGGGAACCTGAACATCTGCAGCTACGTGACGCCGATTTCGATGAAGCCAAAACGCTTTATCATCGGCGTGTATAAGGACACCAAGACCTTGGCGAACTTGGAGGCCAATCCGATTGGTCTCCTGAACTACATGGCCAAAGATCAGGCCAATCATATCAAGTTACTCGGCAAGAAGTCGGGTAATTCGACGGACAAGATCACTCAACTCGGCGACCAGATTGAACATGTCGGCGACGGACTTTATTTACTTAAGGGGTCAATCGCTACGCTGCGGCTAAAGTTCATGGAGCGCTTGGACTGCGGAGACCACTGGGCGTGGCTCGCGAATGTCGAATCGTACGAAAATCTCCGCGAGGCACCGTCGCTGACGCTGGACGAGTTGAAGAAGTTGAAGCTGATCTTGGCCTAAGGGCCAAGAGGGGGCAAGCTGGCACGGGGGCATGGGGACACGGGTGAGAATGTAAGGCAAAAGAAGAGCCGGACTAAGTCCGGCTCTCAGGCCGCTTACTTCTTCTTCGAAGCTTTCTTCGACTTTAGCTCTTCGCGGTGCGGAATCAGATAAGTGCGGCCGCGGATGAGGCGTTCGTAGAGATCGACCATCGCCACGCCTTCGCGGGGACGGACCGAGTCGGCCTTCGTCGCGCGATCGACCTGGCGCTTAAGCATGCGGCAGAGGTCTTCGGCGTTGTACTGAATCATGCCCAGGATGCGCTCGACGGAGTAGCCCGGGATGCTTTCTTCAATGTAGAAGCCGTCCGCTTCATCATCCTCAAGGAAGACGTGGGCTTCGTTGACGCGACCAAAGAGATTATGGAGATCGCCCATGATGTCCTGGTAGGCGCCGACCATGAAGGCGCCGACGTAGTAGGGCTGGCCTTCCTTGAGCGGGTGGAGAGCGAGGGTCTTGCGGACATCCTCGAGATCGATGAAGTCGTCGACCTTGCCGTCAGAGTCGCAGGTGATGTCGACGAGCGTCGCCTGGACCGTCGGGCGTTCGTTGAGGCGATGGATCGGGGCGATCGGGAAGAGCTGGTCGAGGGCCCAGTGGTCGAGCAGGGACTGGAAGACCGAGAAGTTGCAGACATACTGTTCGGCCAGCATCGAGTCGAGGCGGGCGAGTTCATCTGGGACATCGGAGGAGTCCTTGAGGTCATCGCGGATCTGGCGACAGATGTCCCAGAAGAGACGGTCGGCGGCGGCGCGTTCCTCGAGGCGGAGGTTGCCGAGGCTGAAACGGGCGTGGGCTTCTTCGCGCTTTTCCTTGGCGTCGTGGTAGCGTTCGAGCGGGTCGAACTTCCGCTTGTTCTTGCGGATGGCTTCGAGTTCTTTGACTAGCTGGTGGGTCTTGCCCTTGGAGGTATCGACCTTGCCGTCGTCGCGGGTGATGCGGTCGACAGCTTCGAAGATCAGGATCGAGTGGGGGGCGACGAGGGCGCGGCCGGATTCCGAGACGATATCGGGGAGCTCCACGTTGCTCTCTTCGCAAATCTGCTTCACGTTAGCGACGACGTCGCGGGCGTAGCCTTCCATGCTGTAATTCATGGAAGATTCATAGGCTGAGCGGCTACCATCGTAGTCGATACCCAGGCCGCCACCGACATCGAGGAGACCCATCGGGAAGCCCATACGCTTCAGTTCGCAGTAGAAGCGGGTGGCTTCGACCACGGCCTTCTTGATCGTACCGATGTTCGGGACTTGGGAGCCGATGTGGAAGTGAACGAGGCGGAGGGAGTCTTTCATCTTCGCCTTTTTCAGGCGCTGGGCGACCTCGACAATCTCGGAGGCCGTCAGACCAAACTTGGCGTTCTCGCCGGTGCTATCAGCCCACTTGCCTTCGCCAGCGGTGGTGAGCTTGACGCGTAAGCCGATGTGGGGCTGTACGCCCATGCGGCGGGCGATGCGGATGATGGCGTCGATCTCGGAGAGCTGTTCGACGACGATAATCGTCTGCTTGCCGAGACGGCGGCCCATTAGGGCGAGCTCGATGTATTCCTCGTCCTTGTAGCCGTTGCAGATGAGCAGGGCCTTGCGGTTCTCGAGGAGGGCGAGGGCGATGATGAGCTCGGGCTTCGAGCCGGCTTCGAGGCCGAAATCGTATTCCTCACCGGCGTCGAGGATCTCCTCGACCACTTCGCGGAGCTGGTTGACCTTGATGGGGAAGACGCCGCGGTAGCGACCGTCGTAGTCCTCTTCCTTAATCGCGCTGCGGAAGGCTTCGTTGATCTGCGTCACGCGGTTGCGGAGCAGGTCCTGGACGCGGATCGTGAGCGGGGGCTTTAGGCCGGAGGCTTCGACTTCCTTGACGA
Organism: Opitutus sp. GAS368; assembly: GCA_943332745.1. The sequence continues at coordinate 2,491 of CALQQQ010000214.1, forward strand.
TGTCCGTGATACGGATCTTCCGGTGGTCGCCTTTCGGGTGCACGCAGAGGTGACCTTGCGGGTCCACGGAGAAGTTGTTACCTCCCCATCGTTTGAAGCCGTAATATTCTTCGGCGTCTTTGGTAGTCCAGGGCTGCGGTTTGCTCACGTCGGTAGGGAGGTGGACTTTTTATCGTGCGGGGGGAAGCGCAAGGGGAAATCTCGCCTGGGCGGGCGGCTTACGGCTCGACCCGGCGGCGGCGGGCGATTGTCTGACGGCATGTCCGCCGAACCAGTCATCCAAGCGACGATCTCGTTACGGAAGGCTCTGGCGGGGCGTTCTTTTCCTGCGCCAGCTGATTTCGTCTACCAGCCATTGGACTATGCCTGGGCCTCGCATGAAGCCTACCTACGTCGTTACGCGGCTTGCGGACCGAAGAAGGTGCTTTTCTTAGGCATGAATCCGGGACCTTTCGGCATGGCTCAGACCGGCGTGCCTTTCGGCGAGATTGCCGCCGTCCGAGACTGGATGGGATTAGAGATGCCGGTCGGACGTCCGGACAAGGAGCACCCTGGTAAGAAAGTCGCTGGGTTCGCTTGTCATCGTTCGGAGGTAAGCGGTCGCCGGCTCTGGGGTCTGTTCCAGGAGCGCTTCGACAAGGCCGACGCATTCTTTGCGGATCACCTCGTCCACAATTACTGCCCATTGCTCTTTCTCGAGAACACTAAGCAAGGTCGCAATGTCATTCCGGAGGAATTGCCCAACGAGGTCATGGCGCCGGTGAACAAGGAATGCGACAAGCTGCTCCGCGTGATGGTCGAGACGCTCGGAGTGAGTACCGTCGTCGGCGTGGGCGGTTACGCCGAGACGAGGGCCCGTGAAGCCTTGGACGGATTACTGGTCAAGTATGCCAAAGTGCCACACCCGAGCCCGGCTAATCCGGTCGCGAACCGCGGGTGGTCGGCGGCGGCGACCAAGGCCTTGGTCGAA
>CALQQQ010000215.1 GCA_943332745.1 Opitutus sp. GAS368
CATGGGGTCCAGGACGGCTCCTATTTTAACCGCACTACGACTCTGCCCGTTAATCGATAATCTTGATATGGCCTATCAGGGAGGGGATAAAGGGCGTTGCTACGCCTCTGTGCGGGCCGAAGATGCCCGCACCCCGATGAACGTCCATCACCTCGAGCTATTCTATTATGTGGCCAAGCACGGGGGCATCAGCGCGGCGGTTCGGCACATCCCTTACGGCATCCAGCAGCCCGCCGTCAGCGGGCAGATTGCCACCCTCGAGTCGAACCTCGGCGTGCGGCTCTTCGAGCGCAGTCCGTTTCGCCTGACGGCGGCGGGCCGGAAGCTCTATTCTCAGATTGAATCGTTCTTCTCAGGCCTAGACGGTCTCGAGGGCCAGCTGCGCGAAGCCGACCGTCCCGAACTGCGCCTTGGCGCGTCGGAACTCGTCCTCCGCCTGCACATCTCGACCGTCACCCAGCGCCTGCGGGCGCGGTACCCTAAGCTGCTGCTCAGCCTAACGCCTGGGTACCAGATGCAGTTCGAGACTTGGTTGAGCGACGGCCTCATCGATCTCGCGATCGTCCCAATCGAGGCCAAGACTAAGGGCCGCCAGAGCCAGCTCCGCCTCGCCCGCGTCCCGCTAGTCCTCCTGGTGCCCAAGTCGTCGCCGCACCGGAGCGTGGCCGACCTTTGGAAGCAGAAGAAGATTCGCGAGCCGCTGGTCGCCTTGCCGCCGGCTTCTAGCGTCACGCGCAGTTTCCTCCGCGACCTGCGCGCGCAAGGTGTGACTTGGAATCAGACCGTCGAAGTCAGCTCGATGGAGATGGTCACCAGTTACGTCGCCAACGGCGAAGGCTACGGTATCAACCTCGCCATCCCTGAAGCCATCGAGCATCCCGAAGTGCGGGCGTTGCCGCTCGAAGGCTTTGCCCCCATGGACATCGGCCTGCGCTGGACGTGCGAGCTCACGCCGCTGGTACGCGACGCCATCGGCGAGTTTCAGCGCTATACGAAAGACACTTGGCCGGATTGGGTGATTGATGACGTCTTGCCGGAGCCCAAGAAGCCTGGCCGACGGAAGCGGGCCTAACTTAGCGCTTCGCGAGCGCCTGCGTAATCGCCACGCAGGCGAGTGCGGCGTTCTCGGCGCGAAGGACCGTCGGGCCGAGCACCACGGGCATGAACCCGGCAGCGCGGGCCGCGGCGTATTCCTCCGAGGTCAGGTCGCCTTCGGGGCCGATGAGCCAGGTGACCTTCGAGGCCTTCGTGAAATCCAAGTGAGCGACGGCTTCGGCGTCGAACTCGAGCGAACCTGTCAGGCGCAGCTCGCCTTCGACGGCGGCGGGCAGGCGTTCAATCCATTCGCGAAAGCGGACCGGCGCGGCAATCTCGGCGCGCCACGGATGGCCGGACTGCTTGCACGCCTCGACGGCCTGTTGCTGCCAGCGTTCGCGACGGCTACGTGCGCGGTCGGCATCGAGCTTCAGTTCGCAGCGGGCAGTCTCGAGCGGGATGATGCCAGCGGCGCCGGCTTCGCAGCAGGAGCGCACCAGATCATCCATCGTGCCGCCCTTTGGCATGCCTTGGGCGACGTAAATCGCCGGGGTGAGCGGATCGGCCACGCGGGCACGGACCACTTCGACCATCGCCCCATCGCCATCGGCGGAGGCGAGTTTGCCTTCGACCACGAGGCCTTCGCCGTCGAGGAGCACGACCGCGTCGCCGCGGCGGGCGCGCAGGCTGCGGACCACGTGGGCGGATTCGTCGGCCGATAGTTTCACAAAGGCTCCGGGCTTGCAGGCCGGGGCTTGTTCGTGGTCGATCCAGGCGCGGAGAGGGCTCATTAGGCGAGGGCGACCGGGCGGTCGAAGGAAGGGTCCCAGTCTTTCCAGACTGGTTCGTAGCCGTGGGCGCGGAGCATCGCGGCGACTTCGTCGGGCGAGCGATCATCTTCGATTGCGAACTGCTCGAGTGAGGCTTCACGGCCTTCGGCGTAGCCCCCTGGGTTCGTGTGCGAGCCCGCGCTCATCGCGGTCACGCCCACGCGGCAGGCATGGTCGCGGAACCTGCGACTCTCGCGGGTGCTGAGGGTCAGTTCGACTTCGGAGCTCAGTAGGCGGAAGGCGCAAATCGCCTGGACCAGATCGCGGTCAGTCATCTCGACCTTCGGCTGTAATTCGCCCTCGTGTGGGCGGATGCGCGGGAACGAGACGCTATAACGGCTCTGCCAATGTTTGCGTTCGAGCCAGCGGAGGTGGAGGGCCGTGAAGAAACATTCCGCGCGCCAGTCCTCGAGGCCGAAGAGAGCGCCGAGGCCGATCTTATGGACGCCGGCGGCGCCGACGCGATCCGGCGCGTCGAGGCGGTAGGCGAAGTCGGACTTCCGTCCCTTCGGGTGGTGGACGTTGTAGGTCTCGCGGTGATACGACTCCTGGTAGACCAGCACGGCATTAAGCCCATGGCGGCGGAGGACGGCATATTCCTCGGTTTCCATCGGCTGCACCTCCATCGAGAGTGAGGAGAAGTGCGGGCGGAGGAGGTCGAGGGCCTCGACGAAGTAGGGGACCTCTACCTTGTTGGACTCGCCTGTCAGGATGAGCAGGTGGTCAAAGCCCAGTTTCTTTAGTGCGCCCGCTTCGCGGAGAATCTCGCCTGGGTTGAGCGTACGGCGCGGGACCTTATTGCCGGCCGAGAAGCCGCAGTAGGTGCAAATGTTCTGGCACTCGTTAGAAAGGTAGGCGGGCGCGAAGAGCTGCATCGTGCGGCCGTAGCGGCGGAGCGTGCGCTCGTGGCTCAGGCGGGCCATACGTTCCAGATGCGGCGCAGCGGCCGGCGAGACGAGCGCCTTAAAGTCTTCGAGGTCGGCCGTATCCGCCTCGGCCCGGGCGAGCGCGCGGAGCACGTCGGCGTCCGTCTTCGCCTGGACTGAGGCAAGGACCTCGTCCCAGGGATGGGCGGCATGGACTTCGGCGAAGGACATCGGCCCGTCACTGTGGGCCAAAAACCGCGCAGAGCAAGGGCGGGCGCGCGCTCAGAGCGTCGCGGCGTAGCCAGCGGCGTCGAGCAGGGCGGCGAGCTCGGCCGGATTCTTCACCTTCACCTTGATCATCCAGGCGCCGCCGTACGGTTCGCGGTTCACCAGGTCGGGGGAATTATTCAGGTCCGAGTTGGCTGCGAGGATTTCGCAGGAGACCGGGCTGTAGAGGTCGGAGGCGGCCTTGACGGATTCCACCGTACCGAAGACGTCGCCATGATTGAAAGATGCGCCGACCTTCGGGAGGTCGACGAACGTCACGTCGCCGAGCGCGGCCTGCGCATGGTCGGTGATGCCGATGACGGCGGTGCCGTCGGCGGCGACCTTGATCCACTCGTGGTCCTTGGTGTAATGGAGGTCGGCAGGGACGTTGCTCATGGCTTCTGGGTAAAGTGGGCGGAGATTATTTCAACCCTTCACTTCACGAAAGGCTCGG
>CALQQQ010000216.1 GCA_943332745.1 Opitutus sp. GAS368
GGCACGACGCGCGGCCTCGGCCTGCTGCTCATCGGCATGGCCGCGTTCGCGACCTGGGACCAGTGGGCCATCTGGAGCACCAAGGACGACTATACCTTCGGCTATCTCGTTCCATTCTTCTCCGCCTATGTCCTCTGGGACCGCTGGGAAGAGCTGCGCGCGCTACTGACGGGTGAACGCAGTGACGTCGCCAACCCTACGCCTAAAGGGTTAATCAGCCTCGCCCAACTGGTGGCGTTCGCCTCGCTGGCCTTATTCGGCCTCGGCGCCTCCGCCCGCGCCATCTTTGGCACCGGCATCGGTCCGACCCTCGCCATCTCTTTCGGCCTGACTGGAGCGGCTCTCGCCTTCGCGTTCGTCTCGGTACGCGGACCGCAGGACACAGCGGCAACGTCGCCCACGCGCTGGCGGGCCGTCGGGTTACTACTCTTCCCTGCCGGCGTCTGGCTGATTTCGGGACCGTTCCTCTACCTCGTCGATAATCAGATCAAAGGCGAGCTACTCACGAACGTGACCGAGTTCGTCTCGGGCGTCCTCCGCGCCAGTGGCCACGCCATCCGCGTCAACGGTAACACCATCGTCTTCCCCAATGGCGATGCGGTCGGCGTGGCCGAAGCCTGTTCCGGTATCCGTTCGCTCTCGGCCTGCGTGTTCGCCGGGGCCTTCCTCGGAGCGGTGTTCCTCGATGGCGGTTTTCCGGGCGCGCTCCTCCGCCGGATGGCGATGATGGGACTCGCTGGCTTCACGGCCATCCTCCTCAACATCGGACGCAACACCTTCCTTACCTTCCACGCGCTGCACCACGGATCCAAGTCTCTCGACCGTGACCTCGCGGGGATCGAGCATGGACAGCCCGGCTTCTCGTCGCTCGGCACCGTCCATGATTTGGCTGGCAATGTCGCCATGATCGCCGCCCTGATCCTCCTCCTAGCCTTCATCCCATTACTCAACCGACTCGGACGCCCCCACGACAATCGCCCTTCCGCATGAGAATCCTTTTTGTGACTCCCGAGCTGGCGCCCTGGTCGAAGGCCGGCGGCCTCGGCGATGCCACCGTAGCGCTGGGGAAGGCTTTGGCCGCTAAGGGGCACGAGGTACGTGCGGTGACACCCCTATACGGCTCCGTCCCCGGTCGCGAGAAGATGGGTACACTTATCGAGTCGCTCAAAGTCGGCGTGAACGGCGACGCCCGCAAAGCCGGCTGCCGCGTTCGAACGCTCCAGGTCACGCCGAACTTCGAAGCCTGGTTAATCGAGCACGAAGATTTCTACGGCGCCCGCGAAATCTATCCGGCGCGTGACGATGCCGGCGAGCGCGCTGCTTTTTACGGACGCGCTGCGCTCGACGCCTGCCTGACGACTAGTTGGATTCCGGATGTCATCCATTGCCACGACTGGACCGCCGGCCTCGTACCCGTGCTCTTGAACACCGCACTCAAGCAGACCGCGCTCGGCCAAGCGAAGACCGTCATCTCGATTCACAACCTGCAGCACCAAGGTCTCTATCCCAAGCGAATCATGGCCTACCTCGGCCTGCCCGCATCCCTATGGAACCCGCTAGAACTCGAATGCCTTGGCGGCGTCAACTTCCTCAAGGGCGGCATCCTCCACGCCGCCAAAGTCATCACCGTCAGCCCGACCTACGCCCAGGAGATTCTCACCCCAGCCTTTGGCTACGGACTGGACGATGTTGTGCGCCGCCGCGCGGGCGACCTGCGCGGCATCCTCAACGGCGTCGATCGCGACGAGTGGAACCCCGAGGACGACGAGCATATCGCCGCTACATTCTCGGCCAAGAAGCCCGCCGGTAAGGCCGAATGCAAGACCGCCCTACTGCGCGAGCTCGATCTCGCCACCGGTCGCGATATTCCGCTTATCGGCGTCGTCTCCCGCCTCTGGGAACAGAAAGGCCTCGACCTCGCCGTCAGCGTGCTTCCGAAATTCCTACGCGAAGGCAGCTTGCAGTTTGTGCTCCTCGGTAGCGGTGACGCCTGGCTAGAGAACGAGTTCAAGCGACTCGCCGTCGACTTCCCCCAGCTCTGCGCCGTCCGTATCGGCTACGATAACGGACTGTCTCACCGGATCGAGGCGGGCAGTGATTTCTTCCTCATGCCCAGTCGCTTCGAACCGTGCGGCCTGAACCAAATGTATTCGATGGCCTACGGCACCCTCCCGATTGTCCGCGCCACCGGCGGACTGGCTGACACCGTGAGCGGATGGGATGGGAAGAAAAAAGGGACCGGAATCGTTTTCGAGCACGCAGACCAGAGTGGCATCGAATGGGCCCTGCACCGGGCACTGGAGCTTTACCAGCAGCCAGCGGCATACAAAGCGCTTCAGAAATCCGCCATGGCGTCGGAGTTCAGTTGGGCGAAGTCGGCCGAGGCCCACCTCGAGTGTTACCTCAGTTAAGGCTTAAAATAAAGCATTGCTGGCTTCTTTTAAACAAACGTTGGGGTTTATTCGCCAATCTTCACACGATTGTCGAAATATATGGTGAATTGGCAAGCTTTGAGCACATCGCAAGACGCCATGAAGCACACATCCATCACCCTCCTCACCCTCACCGCTGCCGCGAGCTTTGCTCAGTCGGCGCCCGCCGCTGCCTCGGCGTTCACCACCTCGGGCAACGTCGCCTTCACCAGCGACTACGTCTTCCGTGGCATCACGCAGAATGGCGGCAAGACTGCCCTGCAGGGCGGTTTCGACGTCGCACACACCTCCGGCCTCTCGGCTGGCGTCTGGGCTTCGAACGTCAACTGGCCTTCGACCACCCTCGAAGTGGACCTCTACGCCAACTACGGCTTCAGCCTGAGCAAGGACTTCTCCGCCACCGTCGGCTACATCGCCTACGTCTACGAGGGTAATTCGTCGCTCAACACGGGTGAAATCAACGCCTCAGTCTCGGCCTACGGTCTCACGGCGAAGCTCTCCCACGCCGTCACGGATTACTTCGGCATCGTTGGCAGCGGCACCCAGTATTATGAGCTGAACTACGCTTATGAGTTCGCCGCCGCCAAAGGCCTGACCCTAGCACTCCACTACGGCGTCACCGACGGCAAGAATGCCGCCGACAACGACGAAGATTACGCGATCGCGCTTTCTTACCCGGTCCTGGGCTTCACCGGCACCGTGTCCTACTCGAACGGCAGCGGCGGCTTCGCCGGCGCCTACGAAGGCATCACGGCTGTCACGCTCAAGAAGACCTTCTAAGGTCTGAGCGGAAACTCATAGCAAAAGGGGTGCTTTCCGGGAGGAGAGCACCCCTTCTTCTTTGTTGAGTTGAAAAACGCCCCGGGACGGCAATGTTGCCCTCCCTCCATGATCGAGTCCGCCCGCAAACCTGACTGGCTCCGTGCCAAGCTCCCCAGCGGCCCGGACTTCCTGGAGACGAAGAAGAACGTCGACCAGCACAAGCTGCATACGGTCTGCC
>CALQQQ010000217.1 GCA_943332745.1 Opitutus sp. GAS368
CAGCATACGGAGTTCGTGACGCAGTTCCTCGGACCCAGCGAGTGCGGCAAGTTCGATGTCCTCTGGGAAGAGTCCGACTGGACGGAAGATGTCACGGTCGCCGTCGCCTGGATGCCGCGCGGCAAACTGCACGGTTTCGAACTCTGGCAGGCACTTGCCTTGGCTTTCTGGAACGTGAAGAAGGAGGGCGAGTATTGGGAAAACGCTGGCTGTATCGAAATCATCGACCGGCCTGACACCTTGGTGGATGCCGACGCCTTTCGGGCCGTTTTAGCGGCAGTTTGGGCCAGTGATTCAGAGGACGAATAGGCGGCGTCCGCTTGCCACCGGGTCGGCCGAGGCTAAGATGCCCTCATGCGACTCCTCGCCCTGGCTCTGACAATTCTCATGACCTCCTTGCACGCGGAAGACAAAGCTCCCGGACTCCTTGGGGTCCCGGTAAAGGATATCGACGGCAAGACGACCACGCTCGGCACCGTCAAAGGCGGCAAGGCTTGGCTCGTCGTCAATGTCGCCAGCCAGTGCGGCTACACCCGTCAGTATAATGGGCTCCAGGCGCTGTACGATAACTTCAAAGCCAAGGGCCTCGTCGTCGCTGGCTTCCCGTGCAATGATTTTGGGGGCCAGGAGCCGGCCTCGGACAAGGACATCAAGAAGTTCTGCAAGACGAACTTCAAGGTGACCTTCCCCATGTACGCTAAGGTTGCCATCAAGGGTAATGAAGCTCACCCGCTTTTCGAAAAACTTACTGGCAAGGACGCCGGCCACCCCGGGCCTGTCGGCTGGAATTTCAATAAGTTCCTCATCGGCGCCGACGGTAAGCTGATCGCCCGCTTCGGTTCCGACGTCGAGCCCGACTCCGAAGAGCTCGAGAAGGCCATCGCGAAGGCCCTGAAGTAAACTGAGCTTTGATTTCTGGGCGGGTGGCTTAACACGGGGTCACCCATATGCGTTTCTTCGCCGCACTTCTCCTCGAGCGGATATCGCTGTCGGCGGCCGACTCGTATCTGTCTGCGTCTCCGCCAGCCATATCGCTATGACCTCCATTCGCATGGAGCCCGTCTGGATGATCCTCGGTGAGTCGGCCGGTGTTGCGGCGTCGATGGCTGTGAAGTCAGGCTCGCCCGTCCAGGATGTGCCCTACGCCGAACTTTATCCAAAGCTCCGGGCGCTCGCCCAGAAGGTCGACCTCCCGAAGAAGAAAGAGCCTAAGGCGAAGTAGGCCCGGCGATCCTGAGCTCCGCGACGACCTTTCCGCCGACCAGATGTTCGGTGATGATGCGGTCAAGGTTCTCCGGCGTGCACTGGCCGTACCACACGCCTTCGGGGTAGACCACGGCGACGGGCCCGGCGACGCAGACGCGCAGGCAGTCCGCCTTCGTGCGTTGGATGCCGCCTTTCTCCGATAGCCCCAGCTGCTTCAGCCGGATTTTCAGGTGTTCCCAGGATTTCGCCGCGAGTTCTCCGCCGCAGCAGGCCTGTTCGGTCGACTTCACGCAAAGAAAGATATGCCGGCGGGTGGCGGCCAATCCCAACGCCTCGGCTGCGCGGGTGGCTTCCGGGTTCATTCGAACCGCGGAATCAGGCCGTCCTGCTCGAGCTTCAGGAACAGCTCGCGGCTGAACCATGCATCGTTGGCGGCGTATTGAATCTGACGTTCATCGAGCGGCTTAGCCCAGTTGGAAGTCTGTACCTTCTTCGACTTCTTCATCTGTAGCTGCAGGAAGTGGGCGGCGAGGGCCTGAAGTCCCGTGTTCACCAGCCCGGTCTTCTTCGTGTGGTCGGCGATGTCGATAAAGCCGCGGTCATCAAAGGGCGCGCGGGCACGAAGGTTCTTAACGTCATCACGGACGGCGACGCCGACCTTCGCCTGGCGTTCGTTGCAGAGGACCGGGAAGGCGAGGGGAATACCACCGCAGTGGTCGAGGCGGAAGACGAAGATATGGTGCTCGCCGGCCAGCTGCAGGATCGAGGGTAGGTTGTATTCGCCGCGGGTGTGGGACGGCTTGGTCTCGGTGTCGAAGCCCAGGACGCGGTCACGGGCGAGCGAGGCGATCGCCTTGGCGGCGTCCTTCTCTGATTCGATCAGTTCAATCGGCCCGTTCCACTCGCCGACGGGTAAGGATTCGATGAAATCTTTTTCGATGCGAATTCCGCCCTGACCGCGTCCGCCTTGGCTGTTGGCTTGGGCTTCGGCGCCCTGTTCGGCGGGTTCTTGCTGGTTTTCGGACTCTTCCACGAAGGGAAGGCAAAGCAGCCACCGCTCATTGGCAACCAGAGACTAGGAAGGGTGGGAAAAAAGCGTTGACCGTGCCCGTGCCGTCACCTTTGTTTAACTTCCCATTTAACGGGGCCTTAGCTCAGCTGGTAGAGCGCTTGCATGGCATGCAAGAGGTCGTCGGTTCAAGCCCGATAGGCTCCACCATTCAAACCCGGCCGTCTTCCTTCGGGAAGGCGGCCGGACTCTTGGGCTCGCTTGAGGCTACCCTTAGCGGATGACTAAGCTCAGAATCGCACGACAGTCGGTCTGCAGGCGTGCTTCCACGGCGAGGGTATCGCGGGTGACCTTACCGATTGATTCGGCTCCGTTCTCGAGGGCTTTCTTGAGCACGAGCAACTCGGACTTGGAGGCCTTGGTTTCCGGCTTCTCGGCCAGGTCGCCGGCAATCTGGGAATATTTCTCGAAGATCTTCTTGATGGCTTCGCGATCAGGAGTCGTCCGTCGGAGCATCATCCAGACGGGCTTACCCTTGGTGCCGCCTTCGGCCAGCATGCGCAGGTAGCCGATTGCGTTGAAGGGGCGAGCATCGGCCGCAAAGTCGGCTCGGGCGGCGGCTTCGGCTGCCGTGCTCTCGGCGGAGCGGGCCTTGATCTTGGCCGCCGCGGCTTTGGCCTTGGGCGATAGTGCCTTGGTGGATTTCTCCTTTGGTTCTTCGGCGACTGGCTCGGCTTTGGCGGCCGGCTCGTTCTTGCCCGCGATTTTGCTGGCTCGCTTCAGGTCATCGTAGCCGGCCCAGAACTGGGTCTCTTCGAGTTGGAATTCGTTACAGACCGCGTCGATCCGGTTTTGCCCGAGATTGATGCCCTTGAGCCCGTCCTGTAAGGAAATATTGAGGCTGGCGACGAACGACTTGGTGTCCGTAAGCACGGCTTCTTGGGCGAAGGGATCCGCCTCGGCTTCTTTCTTGGTCATCTTCTTTCCGGATTTCGCTTCGGCCAGTAACTGTTCGCGCTCGGCCCAGACCTTTGGGTTGTTCTTTTTGACCCAGTCGAGGTCGAGGTCCTCCCACTTATAGTTCAGGACTGCGTCTGTATCCAGTCGCTTCACCATGATGGTGGCCTCGTCTTGGGTGATATACTCGAAGCCGATGGTGGTGGCGTTACCGGCGCGGCGTAGCTGCACCGTCTCAGCGAAGACCGGCAGGGCGG
>CALQQQ010000218.1 GCA_943332745.1 Opitutus sp. GAS368
CCGCGAGTGCGACAAGTTCCTGATGGGAAAGACGGAGCTCCCGTAAGCCGCGCCACCATCGTCCACCGAAGCCCGACTCATTGAGTCGGGCTTCTTGTTGGAATGATTCCCCTTGAGTCGAAACGGGCGCATCCCACCTTGCAGCCATGACCCCTGCCCCCTGGTTCAAGCCGGCGCTCTTGCGCGCCCTGAAAGCAGGCTACGGGCGTGCCGATTTCCTCGCCGACCTCGCGGCCGGGCTGCTCGTGGGTGTGGTCGCCCTGCCTCTCTCAATCGGCCTGGCCATTGCTTCCGGCGTCAGCCCAGAACAAGGCCTCTATACGGCGATCATCGGCGGCGTAATCGTTTCGCTGCTCGGCGGCTCACGCGTGCAGGTCGCCGGTCCGGCGGGGGCCTTCGTCGGCATCTGCGCCGCGGCGGTCATCACCCACGGCTATATCGGACTCGCCCTCGCCACCGTGATGGCTGGCGTGATGCTCCTGGCTTTCGGCGCCCTGCGTCTCGGCAAATTTATCGGCTACATCCCGTACCCGGTCGTGATCGGTTTCACCACCGGCATCGCGCTCATCATCGGCAGCACCCAACTCGACTCCGCCATCGGCATCGCCGACCCCACCCCGGCGATTCCCGACTTCATTGGCCGCATCGTGCACGTGTTCGATCACGAGGACCCCATCAAGATCGGCTGCATCGCGGTCTCGGTCAGCACGCTCGCCCTCATCATCGGTCTCCGCAAAATCTCGCTGAAAATTCCCGGCGCCCTCATCGCGGTCCTCCTCGGCACCGTCATCGTGACACTCATAGGCGTGTCTGATGCTTCCATCCCGACCATTGGGTCCAAGTTCAAGGAAATCAGCGCACAATTCCGCCTGACGGACTGGAGCACCGCCCTGCCCGACCAAGCCGCCTGGCTCGCCAAGGCTTGGTCGGTCCTGCCGCTGGCCTTCGGCATCGCCCTTCTGGTCGGCATCGAATCTCTCCTCTGCGCCGTCGTCGCCGACGGGATGACCGGCGACCGCCACGACTCCGATACCGAGCTGGCCGCCCAGGGCGTCGCCAACATCGCTTCTGCCTGCTTCATGGGCCTGCCGGTCACGGGCGTCATCGCACGAACGAGCACCAACGCCCGCGCGGGAGCGAAAACACCCGTCTCCGGCCTCATCCACGCTGCCACGGTGCTCGCCATCCTGCTCATCCTGGCCCCGCTGGTGAAACTCATCCCGCTGGCATCGCTGGCGGGCGTACTACTTTCGGTCTGCTGGTACATGGCCGAGCTACCCCTCTGGCCCCGTCTCTTCCGCTCCGGCGGCTCCGACCTGATCCTACTGGTGCTTGCCTGCCTGATCACAGTCTTCGTCGACCTTATCTGGGCCGTCGGCCTCGGCGTGGTCGTGGCGTTCATCTTCTTGCTCATCCGCAAGTCCTCCCACCCTGAAAAGGAAGAGCCGGAGACGATCGAAGTCGTAGAAGGCGACGCCGAGGTGCGCCTCGCGCTCTCTGGCCATCTGCACTTCGGCCGCGCCGCCGAGCCCCGAGCCGTCGAAGGCCGCCTGAAGCGCGGGACATTGCACCTGACCTTGGACTTCAACCACGCCCTCTTCGTCGACTGTTCCTACGCTCAAGCTCTCCGCGAACTCGCCAACTATGCCCGCCAGCAAGGGGTGACCGTAAGGGCCATCGGACTTCATGGCCGCTCCGCCGCCGACTTCGCCCGCTTCGGCCTCCGAAAAGTCATCGCGATTTGACGGCGGACTGTCTGAGATTGCCCCGAGTGGGCGACGCGCCTAGGTTGCGGACGTGAGCACGCCCTCCCTCGAAAGCCTCAAGTCCGTCGCGCTGGCCACGGCCATCGCCGCCGGCGACTTACTGGCCAAAGGCGCCCAGATGAAGGTGAATGCCTCGACGGACGACGACGTGAAGATGCAAGCCGACGTCGATTCGGAACACCTGGTGCGCGATATGCTCAAGGCCACGGGCATCCCGGTCATTGGCGAAGAACTCGGGGGCGACGCTTCTCTCTACGATGGCGACAGTCTCTATTGGGTCGTCGACCCGCTCGACGGCACCTACAACTACCTCCGCCGCCAGCCCTCCACCTGCGTCTCGCTGGGCCTGATGCGTGGCAAGGAACCGGTGCTCGGCGTGATCCACGACTTCACGGGCAAGAAGACCTACGTCGGAGTCGTCGGCGAAGGCAGCTTCCTAAACGGCGTCCGCATCACGCCCGGCTGGGTCAGCGATATCAAGGATGCCTGCATCATGACAGGCTTCCCCGCCGCCGCCGACAAGTCCGGCCCGGCGATGCAGCTCTTCGTCCAGCAGGTCGGTCGCTATAAAAAGATTCGCATGATTGGCTCCGCCGCTCTCGCCCTCGCCTACGTGGGCGAAGGTGTCGCGGATACCTATTACGAATCGGGCACAAACCTCTGGGATGTCGCCGCTGGGCTCGCGATCATCAAGGCTTCCGGCGGATATTTTCGTCTCGTTCCGACGGGTAAGCGCCCGTTAAACTACGACCTCTGGGCCTCGGCCCGCGAGGAGTGGACGCGCTGAAGCCGCGCCTTAGGCGTGGACAACAGGCCTGATAAGGCTAGGTTTTCGGCGTGTTCCTCGCCCTGACCAATCCGATCAAAGAAGCCATCATCAAGCATGCCGTGGAGAACTACGCCGAGAAAGTGCTCGGCCAGGACTACGGCTCGATGGGCTTCTGGGTCGCCCTCGCGATGGTCGTGGTCTACGTACCGCTTCTCGGTCGACTCGCTGCCGCGCACTTCTTCGGCAAGGACGGCACAATCTTCGGCATCGGACTCACGGGGCTCGTCTCCGTCGCCCTGACCTTCGCAGCCATCTGCATGGCCGACACGAGCCTCTCCGGCTTCATCCCGAAATCCATCGAGATTCTCGTCATCTCGCTCTGTACCGCCACGGTCGTCCTATTGGTGACCAGCGCCTCCGCCCAGGTCCTAAGCATGGGCTTCGGCCCTTCTCTCGGCCTCCAGTTAATCTTCTGGAACATCGTCTTCCTCGCCCAGCTGGCCACGCGCTTCCTGATGGATTTCTGGAAGCACGTCTGACCCGGACGATGAAAGCGGTCTTTTCCGCGCTCTGCTTCGCATTGGCGGCCTTTGCCCAGGCCGACGGCCCTCTCTTGCACCCCTCCCTCGAGGGCAAGGTCGTCACGGGCTACCAAGGCTGGTTCCGGGCCGAAGGCGACACCAGCGGCCTAGGCTGGGTCCACTACGGCCCGGGCAAGCGCTTCTCTCCCGAGGCGTATGCGTTCGATCTCTGGCCCGACCTGGCCGAGTTCCCGCCGGAAGAACGCTTCTCTTCCCCCTTCAGATTCACCGACGGCCGCCCGGCCGAGCTCTTCAGCAGCGTCCATCCCGGCACGGTCCGCCGCCACTTCCGCTGGATGAAGGA
>CALQQQ010000219.1 GCA_943332745.1 Opitutus sp. GAS368
AACACCCTCGCCGTGGCTGGCCTGGCGGGTGCGGCCGGTTTATCCTCTCTCTATGTGAATACGTCCACCACCCTGGTGGACTTACTGGGCTATAGCCAGGCGGTCGGCGTGCTCGGCTCCACCAACATCCTACCCGGCACCGGCGGCACGGTCACGAATTCGAACGGCACTTCCGCGGCGGTCTTGACCTCGGCCGGCGGCGGTAGCTTCGGCGGCGTCCTCGCGGGCAATTTAGCGTTCACGCGTTCGGGTAACAGCACCACGTTGCTCACCAACGCGAACACCTACACGGGCGAAACCGTCGTGCGCGGTGGTACGCTCCAGTTGCGCGATGTGGGTTCGATCAGCAGCACGGCCGGGCTCAAGGTCTATTACGGGTCCGTGAATTGGGACAACTACGGGATGAACCCGATGGCCAACCCGACGCCGACGCGCCTTCAGCCCGCCAACGCGGTCACGCTCCAGGGCGGCACCTTCATGCTCACCGGTGGCGGCTCCACCGATACCGTGGTCGCGCTCAACTCGGTCACGGCTGCCGGCGGCGGCAACGTGATCAACATGCAGCCGTATGCGAACGAAGGCAGCACCATCAAGCTGACCATCGGCAATCTCGTCCGGAATGCGTCGACCCACGCGACCTTTAATCTGAACGGCTGGACGACGAACAATAGCACCGGCGTCAACACCCTCGGCTCCCAGGGTCTCACTAATACTTCCAATCTCTTCTTCACCCAGATCGGCGGGGTGGCTTTCAGTGCGGCGACGGTGGCCGCCAATAACGGGCTGATCGGTGGCTGGGCCGTCGCGGATGGCAATGCCTTCGCTACATACACGGACACCTTCGGCGTGGTCTCCCTGGGCAGTGGCTGGGGGTACACCACTTCCTATACCGGCAGCGATATCACCAGCGCCATCCTGACTGGCAACTACAGCGACAGCAGCAACCGGACCATGGGTAATGGGGTGAAGCAGATGAACTCCCTGCGGATGACGCCAGGTGGAACGCAGACCATCACCCCCGTCAACGGGACGACTTACGAGTTCGGCGTCGGCATCGTGACGAATGCCAATCAGCAGATCACTTTCGATGCCGTCGACAGTTCCAATACCCTCCGCGGCATCGGCCCGAATGCGGAGCTGTTCATCTTCATCAATCAGGGTACCACGACGCTTCGTCCGATCATCACGAACACCACCGCCCTCGTCAGTTTCGGTGGCGCTACGCTCCAGCTCGCCCCGCAGTTTGGTGACAACAACTACACCGGCGGCACCTTCGTCAACGGCGGTACCCTTAACCTTAACTCGCGCGCCAAGGTCAGCCTCGGCTCGGCGACCATCGCCGCGGCGTCGAACTCCATCGCCATGGCTAACACCACCGGATTCACGGTGGGCATGACAATCTTGAACGGCAACTTCCCGGCGGGCACGCGCATCACGGGCGTCTCACCCAACTCCTCGCTGACGGTCGACACCCCGAGCACGAACACTTCGACGCAGACGGGCCAGACCATCAATTCGTTCGACGGCTGGTATGCGATTCCGGCCGCGGGCGGCCTGACCATCAGTAACGCGACGGTCAATATGAGCGCCAGCGTCTACAAGTTGATCGAACCGACGACCAACGTGACGATCAACGGTGGCGGCAATCTGACGTTCGCGAATTACGTGCTGGGTAATATCACCCTCACGAACCCGATCAGCCAGACGCTCGCGAGCGTCACGTTCGTCAACGAAGGCGGCGCGTATAATCCCACCTTCAACCTGGGTAATCCTTCCGCGATCGACGGGACGACGGCGCCGCTGAGCGTCACGGTGCTCTCGAGCGCGACCCCCATCACGGCTACCAATAATAGCCTCTCCACGACCCCGACCATCAACGCGGGGAGCGTAGATAAGACCGAGTTGCGCTTCAGCGCCAGCAGCCCCGTGATCACCGTCAACGGCGGCCTCGCCGAGACCGGCCTCGTGATCAGCGCCGTCATCGGGCAGGACCCCGGCATGACGGGCACGCTCATCAAGGCGGGCACGGGTTTGCTCGCGCTTACCGGCCAGAATAACTTCACCCGCAATTTCACGCTGAACGCGGGCGGCATCATGATCGGCTCCGACTGGCAGGCCGCCACGGGCACCTTGCCGTCGATGGGCCCGGTGGGCTCCGGCACCCTCATCATCAATGGCGGTTACCTGCTGGGCGATGGCGTGCCGCGTAACCTCGTCAACCCCGTCACGGTCAATACCGATTTCGCGTTCGGAGGGAATGTCGCCACGAACAACCTCACGCTCTCTGGGCCGATGGCGCTCGGTTTCACCGCGAAGACGCTCACCGTCACCAGCCCGGCCGTCACCGCGAGGATCACGGGTAATATGACGTCCACGATGACCTCGGGTACCGGCATCGCCCTGACCAAGGCCGGTAGCGGCATCCTGGAGCTCTCGGGTATCAATAATTTCAATGGCAACAAGATCGCGGTCACCGGCGGGATTCTCCGGGTAGCTGATAGTACGGCGATCCCCGCGACGACTTCGCTCGTGGTGAGCGCGGGCGCGGGGTTCGATCTCAACAATCGCGATATCATCATCCCCCAGCTGACCGGCGGCGGCTTCGTGACCAATTCGGGCTACGCTCAGGCCAACTTGACGATTGGTGATGCGGGCAATTTCACTTTCGCGGGCATCTTCATTGATAACGTCAACAGCACCGGTTTCGGAAGTAGCCAGCTCAAGGTCAATAAGGTCGGTGCCGGCAAGATGACGTTGACGGGTGCCAGTGAGAATACCGGCGGCCTCTACATCGTCGAAGGCATCGTCGAAGTCGGCCCGGGCGGCCTGCCGAGCCCGACGGGCGTGGTGAACATCGCGGCCGGCACCATTTTCCAGGTCAACCGCACGGACAACCCGACCATCGCGAGTGTCTTTGGCGGCACGGGTACCTTGCTCCACCTCGGCACCGGCACGACCACCCTCACGGGTGATGCCACGTTCCTCATGGGCGCCTGGGTGCACGTCGTGGCCGGCGGAATCCAGCTTGGTGATGCCTCCCTCGCGAACACGGGCTCGCTCGGCGACGCCACCGTGACGGTCGATGCCGGCACGTTCCTCTCGATCAATCACAGCGGTCCCTTCACTTTCCCTAACGTCGTCGACGGAGCCGGTGAACTTCGCCAGATCGGCGCCAATACCACCACCTTGACGGCGGCGAATCTATACACGGGTAAGACGCGCATCAACTCCGGCATCCTCATTGCTGGGGCCGTTAGCGCCCTCGCCACGACCAATGAGATCATCCTGCTGACGGGTACCCAGCTGAAGACCGTATTTAATGACGGTATCGGTAACCGTGACGGTA
>CALQQQ010000220.1 GCA_943332745.1 Opitutus sp. GAS368
CTAGCCCTAACCCTGACTCTAGCCCTGCCGAGCTTTCAGCTCGGCCTACTTCTTCCCGCCGAAATCCTGCGACTTATAGACGTGGCGTTCCAGGAGCTGCTGCTTGAGCTGGAGTTCGCTGTCATCGGAGCAACGGCGGACGTCGTGCAGAATGATATAGGCCATCAACGAGAGCAGGAGGCCCATGAAGGTATATTGTAGGATGATGACCGCCTTATTGCTCAGGATCCCCTTGGTGAAGCGCTGAATCGTGGCGATGAGCATGTGGCCGCCATCGAGGACTGGGATTGGCAGGAGGTTGAGGACGGCGAGGTTCAGGTTGATCAGTACCGTGAACCAGAGCACGCGGCGGATATCTTCCGAGATATTGTAGTAGGTCTTCGTGATCGAGATGACCGAAGCCAGTTGCTTCACCTGGATATCGGAGCCGCGATCGAAGAGCCGGCCCAGCGTGGTGAAGGTGGATTTAACGATGCCCGTGCAGGTCTCCCAGGGGTTGCGGTAGGCGAGTTCGGTCTTCGTCACGAAGTAGGTGCCAATCTGGGCGTGTTCGACCGGCTTGCCGCGTCGCACCTGGGCATTGCGGAGGGTGAGGTTACCCGCGTCGCCATTAGCCCGCTTCCAGTAGACCGTGAGGTCGCGGGGGGCGCCAGCGCCGGCCTTCTCGAGGTCGTCGAGCGAGCGCACCGAGGTGATCTGCGAGCGGCCATCAACCTTATCGATGATCGTACCAATCTTGAGCGTCTCGGCCAGGGAAGGGTCGTCGGGCGAGATACCTAGCACCATCAGCTGGTCGCGCGTGGCGGTGGGGTCCTTGGTGAGGAGGTCGCGCGTGGCGGGGAGCACGATGAGCGCGTGACGGTTCTTATCGTCACCATAGGCGATGATGCTGACCGGGTTCACGGTCGTGTTCACCTGCGGGGTGATGATGACCTTGGCGCTCACGCCGCCTTCGCGCTCGACGAGCAGCGTGCGGGGCCTGGCGCCGCCCTTGCGGAGGAGTTCGCGGAATTCGACGGTGTTGTTCAGCGGCTGGCCGTCGATGGAGAGCACACGGTCGCCAGCCTTGAGTCCGGCCTTCTCGGCGGGCGATTTCGGCGCGGGCGTACCGATGATGACTTCCGTGCGCGGCTGCAGCCCGGCCATGCGAACCTTGTCGCCGGACTTCGCGTTCAGCTCGATACGGGCCGGCTGCACGACGAACTCAAGTTCCTTGCCGTCGCGCTCGACCTTGAACGTCGCGGTCGGGTTGCCCTGCGAGTCCTTACGATTACCGAGCATCACCGCTTCGGTGATCTGGTTGAAGTTGCTGACCGTGTTATCGTCGATGGATAGCACCTTGTCGCCGGAGCGTAGGCCAGCCTTGTAGGCCGGACCGACGACCGTATTGCCGAGGCCGAGTTCGGCCAAGTGACCGGAGCTCGTCACGAGCTGTTCGGGCACGTAGCCGACGATGGTACTGGAGGTGCCCGCGGCGACCGGCATGCCGGTGAACCAGAGCACGCAGGCGAGGACGAAGGCGAAGATGACGTTGAAGACCGCGCCCATGACCGAGACGATCATCTTGTCGGCGTAGGAAATCTTCGGAAGCTTCTCCGCTTCCTCGCTGCTCGCGCCTTCGATGCCTTCCATGTCGGCGAGCTGCGGCAGGGCGACGTAGCCGCCGAGCGGGATGATTGAGACGCGGTAGTCGACGCCGTCTTTGCCGGTCCAGCCGAAGAGGCGCGGGCCGAAGCCGATCGAGAAGCGTTCGATCTTCAGGCCGCGCTTGCGGGCGGCGAGGAAGTGGCCGAGTTCGTGGACGAAGATCGAGCCGCCGAAGAAGGCCACGACGAGGGCGATGCCCCAGAGGGAGCCGAGGAGGTCGCCGAAAGAAAGATTATCCATGGAAGAAAGGGGAGGGAGGGTTTATCTCAACCGGCGAGGCCCAGGGCGAGCCTGGACGCGACGTCGCGGGTTTCGGCGTCGGCGGCGAGGACTTCGTCCAAATCGGCCGGTTCGCAGGCCGAGACGGCCGCCAAGGCCCGGCCGACGAGTTCGGCGATGCCGGTGAAAGGGAGTTTCCCGGCCACGAAGGCGGCCACCGCGACCTCGTTGGCGGCGTTGAAGATCGCCGGAGCGGTACCGCCGGTGGTCGCGGCCGCGCGGGCCAGGCCGAGGCAAGGGTAGCGGGCCGGGTCGGGCGGACTCATGCCGAGCGTCAGCGCCTGGGCGATGTCGAGGCGCGGTGCGGGGCAAGGCAGGCGTTCCGGGAAGAGGAGGCAGTCTTGGATCGGATAGGCCATCGAGGGCGGCGAGAGTAGCGCCTGCAGGCTACCGTCGGTCAGCGTCACCAACGAATGGATGATGCTCTGCGGGTGCACCACGACGTCGATACGGTCGGCGGGGACGTCGAAGAGCCAGCGGGCTTCGATGACTTCAAGTCCCTTATTCGCCATCGTCGCGGAATCGATCGTGACCTTAGGGCCCATGCTCCAGTTGGGATGCTTGAGCGCTTGGGCGAGCGTGACGTGCTTCAGGTCGGCGATCGGCGTGTCGCGGAAGGCGCCGCCGGAGGCCGTGAGGATGAGGCGGGCGATATCCCCCTTGGGTTTGTCGCGGAGCAGCTGGTGGATCGCGTTGTGCTCGCTGTCGACCGGAAGCAGGCGCGCGCCAGAGACGCGAGCGGCTGCGGTCACAAACTTACCGGCGAGCACGAGGAGTTCCTTGCTCGCGAGGGCGACGTCCTTCTTCGCCTTGAGCGCGGCGAGCGTCGGCGCGAGGCCGGCGGTGCCGACGACGGCGGAGACGACCATCGAGACTTCAGGCAGGCACGCGACTTCGGTGAGGCCGGCGGTACCTTCGAGGATGCGAGTGCCGGCGGGGAAGGCGCCGGAATCACGGGCTTCGGCGGCGGCGATCGGATCGGCCAGGGCGATGACGCCGACGCCGAACTCCTTCACCGGTCCGACGAGTTCGCGCCAGCGAGAATGGGCGGCCAAGCCGGCGATACGCAGACGGGACGGATGGGCCCGGACGACATTGAGGGTGGTCGTGCCGATGGAGCCGGTAGCTCCGAGGATGGCGATGGCCCGGGCGTGCATGCGGCGTGGGTCACTCCGAGGCAACCGCGGCGGCGGAATGAGGCAAGCAGTTTGGGGCAGATAGGGCCTTTCGCCGTTCGACGCTTGTCTCTTTCGTCGGGATGGGTTGCCTGTCCGTATGGCCACTCAGCCTCAGGACCTCACCGGACTCTCCCACCTCGGGAATACCCAGAACAAGCCCCAGCAGACGCTGGAGACCTTCCCGAACCGCAACGCGGGCCGGAACTACACCGTCGAGCTCTCGACC
>CALQQQ010000221.1 GCA_943332745.1 Opitutus sp. GAS368
GACGTTCCCTTTCCCTGCTTTCCAAACAATACGAACAATGAATATCATCCAAACTGTTATCAATCAAGGGCTTGCACAGGCTCAGACCGCTGCTCCCGCTGGTGCCGATCAGCAAAGCGGCGGCTGGACCATCCTGGCGATGTACGCCCTGCTTTTCGTGGGTATGTACTTCCTGCTCTTTGCTCCCCAGCGCAAGCGCCAGAAGGAGCTCGAAAAGCTGCAGTCCGATCTCGCCGTGGGCGACAAGGTCTTGGCTGCCGGTGGCATCTACGGCCGCGTGGTCTCTATCAAGGATGACCGCATCACCCTTGAACTCGATTCCGGCCGTCTGGTCGTCCACAAGTCCGCCATCATGGGCAAGGACGTCGACGCTGTCGTCCAGGCCTAAGGTCGTTCACCCCTAACCTTACCCTGATACAATGACATCCAGGACCTGGTTCTGGAAGATCGCGGTTTCGCTCGTCGCCCTGGCTGTTGCCTGGTTCGAGTTCCACCCGATTGCTCCAACCCCTCTCGATCAGTTCGTGCCCACGCAGGTCATCGCGCAGAAGCCCGAATTCGACAAGCTCCACGCCGAAGCCCTCGACCGGGTGAAGCATTACAAGGACGCGGCCGTCCCTGCCGACAAGAAGTCCGTCTCTTACTACCAGGCTCTGCGTGACATCGGCGAAGGTCGCGGTCGCACGACACCGGTCGACTTCCGTCCGTTCTTCTTCACTGAAGCCCAGATCGTCCGCGAGCCCGACCAGGCCAAGCGCAACGGTATCGTGCTCAAGCAGCTCATGGTGGCCTCACAGGGCCGGCTCAAGCTCGGCCTCGACCTGCAGGGCGGGGTGTCCTTCACGCTCAAGGTCGATCCGACCGGCGCCGAATCCGGCGAGAAGAGCGCGGGCGACAAGTCCAACGTCTCCCATGCCGAGATGGTCAACCAGGCCCTCCAGGTCATGGAACAGCGCGTCAACCAGTTCGGCGTCGCCGAGCCGGTGCTCCGCCCTGTGGGCGACCTCTCCCTCGAGGTCCAGCTCCCCGGCGAAGACGCCGCCAATAATCCCGACGTCATCGACGCTCTGAAGAAGCCCGCGAAGCTTGAGTTCCGTCAGGTCCACCGCACCGAACGTCCGTCCGAGACCGACCGTGAGCGTTCGCTTCGTTCTTTGCCTGTCGACCCGATGATCGGTGCCGCCTCCGCGATCTCGACCTACGAGGTGCTCACGCTCCGCGACGTCGACAGCCGCTCCGGCGCGATTACGATCAACCGCTACTTCGTGAAGAAGACCGCGGACGCCACCGGCAAGATCATTAAAGCCGCCTCCGGTCGCTCCGACGACGGCATCTCCTTCTACGTGGACATGAAGTTCACCGACGAAGGTTCGAAGAAGTTCGGAGACCTCACCGCCAAGATTGCCGAGGGTAATTCTCGCTCCGTCGGCCAGCTCGCCATCGTCCTCGACGGTAAGCTACAGTCTGCTCCGACCGTGAAAGAAGCCATCCGGAGCACCGGAGCGACCATCACCGGCTCGTTCTCCCGTGAGGAAGCCGTCGAGCTCGCCAACGTGCTCAACAACCCTCTCGAATTCCCGCTGATCACGCAGGACGTGACCTCCGTCGGCCCGACCCTCGCCAAGGACGCCCAAGGCAAGTCCGTCACGGCTTCGCTGGTCGCCGTCGGCCTCGTCATCTTCTTCATGGTCGGGTTCTACGTCTGGGGTGGCTTCATCGCCGTCGCCGGTATGGTGCTCAACTTGCTCATGATGCTCGGTGCCATGGCCTACTTCGGCGCGACCATCACGCTCCCCGGTGTCGCCGCGCTCGTGCTCACGCTCGGCATGGCGGTCGACGCGAACATCCTGATCCTCGAACGCGTGCGCGAAGAAGCTCGCGCCGGAAAGGATCGTGCTGTCTCCCTCCGCGAAGGCTACAACCGCGCTACTTGGACCATCGTCGACGCTAACCTGACGCACTTGCTGGTCGCCTTGATCCTCGCCTTCATGGGCACGGGTCCGGTCCGCGGCTTCGGCATCACGCTCATCTTCGGTATCTTCACCACGCTCTTCACGACCCTCGTGACCTGCCGTGGCCTCCAGGAGTTCGCCCTGTCGCGTGGCATTATGTCCCGCATCTTCGGCCTGCCGGTCTTCAAGCCGACGCTCGACATCCCCTTCCTGAATTTTGCCCGCGTGGCGTTCATTATCTCGTGGGCCATTGTCGCCCTCGGTATCTCCGAACTCGCCTATAAGGGGAAGGAAGCCTTCGGTAAGGACTTCCGCGGAGGCGAATCCGCCCTCGTGGCCATCGCTCCTGGTGCCAAGGTCGACACCGGTAAGATCGCCGCGCTGGCGACTTCCATTGGCTTGGCCGACACCACCATCACCGTGCAGACTCCGGTCGGCGGCGGCGAACCGACCCTGCGCATTGAAACCGAACTCACCAAGGATAAGTCCAAGGGGGAGTTCGCGAACGTCGCCGCTATTGTCGGCGCCATTAAGGCCAAGAACCCCGAAATCCTCAAGGATCGCTCGGCTACGGTCGAGAAGACCATGCTCTCACGCGAAGCCATCGGTGGTTCCGTCAGCGGCGAACTTCGTTCGAACGCCATCTGGTCCGTCGTCCTGGCCCTCGTCGGCATCGGCATCTACGTGTCGCTGCGCTTTGAGACCGGCTTCGGTATCGCGGCGATGGTGGCTACCCTGCACGATGTGCTGATGACCGTGGCGCTCTTCGTCTTCTTCGGAGGGCAGTTCAACGCGGCGCTCATCGCAGCAATCCTGCTCATCATCGGCTACTCGGTGAATGACACGATCGTCGTGTTCGACCGAATCCGTGAGGAGCTTCAAAACAATCCCGGCCGCGAGCTTCGCGACGTGATCCACTTCGCCATCAACCGCACGCTTTCCCGTACAATCCTGACCTCCGCGACCGTCTTCTTGTGTGCCGTTGCCCTCTGGGCCTTCGGCGCCGGCGACGTCCGCCTCTACGGCGAGGTCTTCATCTACGGCGTGCTCACCGGAACCTTCTCCTCGATCTTCATCGCGAGCCCCATCTTCTACTGGTGGCACAAGGGTGATCGTAAGGGCGTCGATGCCGCGGAACTCCCGCGCACCTACTCCTGGGAGGCTGGCTCCGACAAGGACGCCTAAGGGTCGCCCCGCACATGGCCGCCTGGTCTCACCGGGCCGCGGACGCCGACCTTGCCCGTCGGCTTGCGGTCACCTTAGGAGTCAGCGAACCTGTCGCCACCGTCTTGGCCCGCCTCTTTGCGGACGACGGGGAGGCCGAACGGCACCTCCGCCCTCAGCTGGCGCATGTCTCCGACC
>CALQQQ010000222.1 GCA_943332745.1 Opitutus sp. GAS368
TCGAGGTAGCGGGCGTCTTCGACGGTCGCGTTGTTGTGGCCGATCGTGGTGCTGAAGATGCGGGTCTTGTTCGGGCCGAACTCGTTGGTCCAGACGACGATGCTGGTGACGTCCTTGGCAGGGGTGACATTGCCGGCCTTGTCTTTCTTTTCCGGAATCTTCTGGGTGCCGGTGGCGAGAGTCTTGCCGGTGAGTACCTGGACGTTGTTGTAGAGTTCTTCGTTGACGGTGGTCCAATCGGCCAGGCCCTTCACGATCGGGTTTTCCTTATCGGTGAAGACGATACCGATGGGCTGCTGCGGGCCGTGGCCGGTGGACTGCAGGCCGAGCATCTCGTACCAGCTGGCGTTATCGGCGCCGACTTTGACGGGTTGGCCAAACTGGCCCCAGCGGTAGCTGTGCATGGCGCAATGGAGGTTCACGGCCGGGAGACCGTTCTTGTGGGCGTTGACGATGTTGGCGACGTACGGGCGGTCATCGATGCTGGCGGCGCACTCGTCGTGGACGACGACATCGAAGTTCTTACCCCAATCAGCGTTCTTGTAGATTTCGAAGACCGGCTTGGTGGACTTGGTCGCGTCATAGGCGACTTCGACGGTCACGTTGAGGCGGGCTTCGAGACCCTTCTTCAGGATTTCCTTCTGGTTAGCGTAGTCGTGGCAGCAACCGCCGGCGACGATGAGGACGCGGAGGGGCTTTTGCACGGCCGAGAGTGTGGACGTGATGCCGGCGAGGAGTGCCAGCGTGAGGAGGGAACGGAGTTTCATGGGGGTATCTGGGATAAAGGGCAGGGGGAGCGGGGTGGGCAAAAGAAAACTTACTTCTTGGCCTTCGGGGCGGATTTTAGCTCCGAAGCGACGGTTTTGGCCGCGGCGAGAGCGGCCTTGGTGTCGGCTTGGGCTGCTTTGGCGAGCTCCTCGGGGATGGGTTGCCCTTCGACGAAGGCGTAAAGGACCTCCTTCTGTTTCTCGGTCATCGGCTTTTCGGCCTTAGGCGGCATCACGTCTCCGGCGGTACGATCAAGAAAGACACGGGAGAGCAACATACTGCTGTCAGGCTTGCCGATGACAAAGGTCGGGTTCTTCCCGCCCTTGAGCGTCGCTTCGAGGGTGTCGAGGCGGAGCTTCCCTTTCTCTTTCTTCGGACCGTGGCAAGAGATGCAGTGCGCCTCGAACATGGGCTGAATCAGTTTAGCATAGTCAGCCTTCTGTGCTGCGGTGAGCGGCTTGATCGGCTCCGGCTTCTTCGGGGTGAACGGCGTCGCAGCGATCAGCGTGGCCGAAGCAAATAGAATGACGGCGCGCATGGGCTTACTTCTTGGCGGACTTATTCGCTTCCAGTGCGGCCTTGGCGATCTCGTCCGGGATGGGCTTACCTTCGATCCAGAAGCCGATGGCCTGCACCTGTTCTTTAGTCAGCGGCTTCTCATCCTTGGGCGGCATGAAGTCTTCATCCTTCGAATCGAGCGAGATTCGGGCGTGCATCGGGCTCTTCTTCAGGTCGCCCTGCACGAATGCGGGGCCTTCCGAGCCGCCTTTCTTGAGGGCCTCGAGCGAATCCATGCGCAACTTACCTTTGACCTTCTTGGCGCCGTGGCAGGCGACGCAATGGGCTTCCAGAATCGGGCGGACGACCTGGGTGTAGTCGTCGCGCTTCTGGCTGGTGGTGACGACGCGCGGGACCTCGGCCTGCTTGGGTGAAGCGACCTTGTTCGGCTTGAATGGGAAGCCTTCTTCATGGACCAGTTCGCCGCCGACGTGGGCTGCGAAGCTCATCACGAGGATGGCCGCACCCTGCGCGGCGAGTCGCACGCGGAATGCCTTGGCAAGCAACAGGCTGGCCAGGCCGGCGAAGGCGGAGGCCGCGATACCGCCCCAGAGGTGCAACTGGACGGCATCGCCCGCGAAGCCGTTGTAGTGGGCGTGGAGGATGCCGCAGAGGACGGCGGCCCAGGTGCCGGCGGCTGAGAAGACGGACAGGCGGCGGACGGTCGCGGTAGCCTGTTCATGACGTTCGAAGAACTCGAAGAGCGGCACGACGAGGAGCACGGCGGCCGGGATGTGCAGCGCAAGGATGTGGAAGTTACCGAGGATCGAGAGCAGCGCCGGGCCGCGCATCTCACCGTCGGCGGGAAGGGCGAGGGCGAGGGCGATCAGGAAGAGGTTCGCGCCGGTGACCAAGGCGAGGGCCTGACGGAAGGTCAGCGCGTGCAGGCGTTCTTCGATACGGTGAAGGGGTGACATGTGGCTTGAAAGGGGTTCTTTGTTTATAGGGTCGAGTCGTCGCGGGGTCAAACGCAAGCGG
The DNA here is from genome assembly GCA_943332745.1 of Opitutus sp. GAS368. The sequence goes on from CALQQQ010000222.1 coordinate 2,305, forward strand.
CCGCGTCAGGCCCATTCTTATTAGACACAAAAAAAGCCCGCGGGTTGCCGCGGGCTTTTTAAGAGTAAGCCGTGGGGCTTACTTTGCTTCGATGAAGGCCTTGAGCTTGGCGAGCTGCTCCTTGGTGAGGGCCACGCGATCCTTCTTCTTCTTGGGGGGCATGGCGAGGTCGTCATCCGGGTTGCTGACGCCGAGTTCGGCAGACTTGTAGAGGGAGCTCTTGGAGGCGTCGCCCCAGGTGATGCCGGCGCCGGATTCCTTGCCGCCCTTGACGATGGACTCGAGGGAGGTGGCGTCGAAGCCGCCCTTCGGCTTCTTGGTCTTGTCCTTGCCGTGGCAACCGACGCAGCTCTTTTCGAGGATCGGGGCGATATCGGCCTTGAAGGCTTTCTCGTGGTCGACGGCGGCAAAAGCCGAAGTCGCAGTGAGGAGGGTGATGAGGGCGAGGGTGCGCATGGGTGTGTTAAGGTAACACCAAAGAAAGCCGAAAGTTGCCTCCTTGGGGAGAAAAAAATGTCCTATTCACGGATAGCCCAAGCCCGGCAGGTCTCCTGCAGTCGGGTCGGGATGTAGGCTTCTACCCTGGTTCCTTCAGGAAGGGCCTTAGAATTGAGGATGGTGGCCCCGGCGTGCAGCTTGGAGAGCATGGCGTACTGGTCGTGGGGGATGAGTAGGGTCATGTGCTCATCTCGGCTGGCGGCGCACTCCTCGAGCCGCAGGAGGAGGGCGGGGAGGCCTTCGCCGGTGCGGGTGCTGACCAGCTTGGCATCGGGGTAGGCGGCCAAGGCTTGGGCCCGTTCGACTTCGTCACAGAGGTCGGCCTTGTTGAGCACGGTGATCACCGGGCGGTCGCCGGCACCGATTTCGGTCAGGACCTGCAGGGTGGTCTCGGCGTGCTTGTCGCGCTCCGGCGAGCCGAGGTCGATGACGTGGACGAGGAAGTCGGCCTGCACGGCTTCTTCGAGCGTGGCTTTGAACGCTTCGACGAGACGGTGCGGGAGGCGACGCA
>CALQQQ010000223.1 GCA_943332745.1 Opitutus sp. GAS368
CGCCCTTGGCGAGGAAGTCAGCCGAGTGTCGCGCCTTAAGTTCGGCGACGAGCTTGAGCTTGTCCGCCGAGGTCTCGCGCGTCTCTCCCCAGACTTTGCTGAGTAGCTCGTTGAGCTTGGCGTCGTTGAACGCGCGGACCTGACGCGCGGCCGAGGGACCAAAGTCCGCCTTGGGAATCTTGCCGGCTTCGATGGCCTGGAGCAGATCGGTCGCAAAACGCGGACGGGAGACGAGCGCCATGATGGCCTGCGGGCGCTCATGCGGGTAGAGCTGCAGGTAGCGGTCGATGATACGCTTCGCGACGCCGTCTTGGTCGAACTGGGTCAGTCCCTGGATGGCCTCCATGTTAACGCCGCGGATAGTGATCAGCTTCTCGCAGATCTGCTTAAGCTGCGCGTCCTTGGCCTCGATGAGGGAAAGCAGGGCAGCGCGGCGCTGTTCCATGAGCGCATTTTCGTCGAGGGCGATCTTGCGGATGGCGTCGAGGGCTTGGCCGTCGCCGAAAATCACGTTGAGCTGACGGGCTTGGTCCTGTGCCGCGGTGGCATCCTTAGGAATCGAGGCAACGAACTTATCCCAAGCGGCGGGCTTGGGCGCCTTACGCCAGCCCTTCAGGGCTTCGGCGAGACCGGCGACAATCGGAGCCTGGCCGTCAGGCATCTGCGCAGCGTTCGCCAAGAGTTCATCCAGTGCGGCGGGCTGCTTGTCGGCGCCCTCGGCGATGCGGCGGGCGATGAGCTTAGTGACCTGCGGAACGCGGCTGACATGCGCGCAGGCGACAAGGTCGGTAAGAGGCAATTCGCGGATACCAGTCCACACGAGGAGCGGGAGATTATGGTCCGTGGCGTCCTGATCGTAGCGCAGGAGGTGCTGGGCGACAAGCGAACGAACCGGGGCCGTGAGATGCGGCAAGGCTTCCGCGATCGCAAGGCGCACGCGCTGACCACGGGATTCGCCCGCGAGCTTGAGGATTGCGGCTTCCTGTTCTTCGAAGGTGGCGAGAATGCCGAGCTTCTCCGCAAACTTGGTCACAGCGTTATTCCGATTCACGAGCGGTTCGGTCAGTTCACGCTCGATGAGGCGTGCGATAACATCCTGACGCTTCTCGGCCACGATCGCGGCTGGGGCGTAATGCTTGGCATGCTGGGCGGCGAACGGCTTATCGCTCGACTTGACGGTGCGCAGGGCCAGCAGGGTCGAATGGGCGTTGAGCGCGAGGACGGAGTCTCCCTCGGCGGCGAGCTTCTCCCAGGCAGCGGTGGCGGATGATAGGTCAATACCCTTCCAGGCGCGTTCACGGAGCTCCCAGCGGGCCATGCGGACGAGCCACTCGTTCTGACTGCGCTGGAGCTCGACGAGTTCCGCCGGCGTGGCCTTGGCGAAATCGACGCCGGGCTGCTTGGGGTCGCCGTAGCTTACCTTGAAGATGCGGCCAGTCGTGCGGTGGATACCATCTTGGTCGTGACATTCGCCGATGTCACTCCAGTCGAGAATCGTGACGGCGCCGTCCGGCCCCTGGCTGAGCTCGATGCCGCGGAACCATTCGTCGTCTGACTTCAGGATATCCGGCTGATGCTTCATGATGAGCGCGCTGCCTTTCCGCTCGATGCCTTCCACGTTCACCCGACGTCCGTGCAGATTGAGCGTCATGAGCTTGTCGCGGTACGACGCAGGCCAGTTATCACCCTGATAGATCATCATACCGACGTGCGCGTGCCCGCCGCCGAAGCTATCGGCGCCGCCGCGGCCGCCGTTGGCGTCGTTCCACTTCTTGCCCGTGTCCCAGTGATAGTGGTCGGCCTGCTGATCGATGAGCTCATAGACGAACGGATAGGGATCCTCGCCATGCATGCGCTTGAGGTGCGCGCCGTGGATGCCCTGCCAGCCGTGGCCGATGACGGTGTTGATGAACAGCAGTTCGTGATCCTTGGTCCAATCGGAGCCCCACGGATTAGTGGTACCGTGGCAATACGGCTCGAAGACCTTGGTGACCGGGTGATAACGCCAAAGGCCGCCGGCAGTCGGCTGGCGCTTTTCCTTGGGGACGCCCGGAACATCGATCCATGAGGTGCTCGAGATGCCGACGCGGCCGTAGAGCCAGCCGTCGGGACCCCACTTGAGTCCGTTGGCGAAGGTGTGACGGCTCGCCGCGGTGGTGCTGAAGCCATCGAGCACGACCTGCGCCGGGCCGGCAGGCTTGTCGCCGTCCATCGGGATGAAGAGGAGGCTGGGCGGGCAAACGGCCCAGACGCCTCCCAAGCCGCGCTCGATGCTGGTGAGCATCTGGACCTCGTCGGTGAAGACGGTGCGCTTGTCGAATTTACCGTCGTGATCGGTATCCTCGAGGATGAGGATGCGGTCGCGCAGGTTCAGGTCGTAGCGCTCCTTGCCGTCGGAGTAGGTGTAGTTCTCGGCGACCCACAGGCGACCGCGCTCGTCCCAACACATTGCAATGGGCTGACGGACATCTGGTTCAGCGGCAAAGAGCGTGGCCTTGAAGCCTTCCGGGAGGTGCAGCTTAGTGAGCGCGTCCGCCGGTTTGAGCAGCGGGAGGATCTCTTTCTGATTATTATGCGGCTCCGGGAACGGCGCGGCAAAGGCCGCGGCGCAGAGGGCAAGGGCAAGACTACGGGCTAACATGGGGGTACGACCACCTTGGGCGGGCGTGGTTCCCCTTCAACCCCAGACCAGCGGAAAGTCCTTATCAGAAGCCCTTGGCAATCTGGCCGTAGACGTCCGTCGAGGCGATCTGCGCGGGCAAGGCCGCCGAAGAAGGCGCAATGAGCACGGGCCAGTCGAGCGGGTCCTCGGGAAGGCGGCCATGCGAGCCCTTCACGAGTGAAGCATCCTGCGAGATGACCTTCATGAGCGCCTTGAAGCCGAGCTTCTTCCTCAGGAGGAACCAGGCGACCGCCAGCATCGGAAACCGAATCTTGGGGTCGATGAACAGTTCGACGGGGTCGTAGCCGGGCTTCCGGTGGATGTCCACGCAGCGCGCGAAGTCGGGTTCACCCTGTCCTTCTTCCCACCAGTAATAAGAGAACCAGCTGTGGCCGTCGGCGATGACCACGAAGTCGCCGCTGCGCACGTGCTTGATGCCCATGGAGGCCTGGCCTTCGGCGTCGAGCACCTGCGCGACGCCGGGAGTGGCGAGCAGGACCTTGCGGACTTCCTCGCGGATTTCCTCGAAGCCCGCGGCGTAGAAGTGCTCATCGTCTCCGAATACGCCATCACCGCCGTCGATCGCGCCGTCCCGCTGAACAAGATCTTCCGCGGGCATGGCTGGCTCGAACTCAAGCCCGAG
>CALQQQ010000224.1 GCA_943332745.1 Opitutus sp. GAS368
AGACGGGCTTCGCCCGCCTCAACTCCACTTGAGCTTACTGCGCAGGACGTCGAAATGGGTGAGCGATTTCGGGCGCAGGAGGGCGAGCTGGACCTTGGCGGTACGGACAATGAGGGGGAGTCGGCTCTGGGCTTCGAGGGTCTCGCGGCCGTCGACCGAAAGGCCGAGCTGAGCGCTATCCTCGCTGCGGATTTCGAGTTCGGTCTCGCCGTCGAAGATCACCGAGCGGTTCGAGAGGGTGTGCGCACAGATCGGGGTCAGGACGATGACCGCAGCGGCGGGGTCGACGAGCGGTCCGCCAGCAGCGAGGTTGTAGGCCGAAGTGCCGGTCGGGGAAGCGAGAATGAGGCCGTCGGCGCGGTACTCGTTCACGCGGGCACCATCAGCGAGGACGGCGAAGCGGCCCATGCGGAAGACGTCGCGGGTCTTGATGACGAGGTCGTTCAGGGCCAGGGCGAAGCTGCCGTCGGCGAAGCGGATCTCGAGGAGCGCGCGCTTCTCGACACGGAAGTCGCCGGAAAGAATGGATTGGAGCGAGGCGCCGACGTCTTCGCTCGGGTAGGCGGCGAGGAAGCCGAGCTTGCCGCGGTTGATACCGAAGAGCGGGACGCCTTCGAGCGCGGCGGCTTCGGCTACGCCGAGAAAGGTGCCGTCGCCGCCGACCACGCCGCACGCGTCGGCACCCTTGAGGGTGGCGCGGCTGACCGGCCAGCCGTCGGCGACTGTGAGGGTCACGCCGGCTTTCTGGGCGGCCTCCTGGACGGCGCGCACGATGTCATCCACACCGGGCTTGGTGCGGTTGACGACGAGCGTGAGGCGGCGGATAGCCATGAATGACGACTAGACGTCTCGCAGGGAAGGGCAAGGACAAGCCGGGGCTTCCGGCCTACAAAACCCTTATTTCGTGGCCTTTTCCGGCTTCGGCGTGAGGAAAGCCATGCGGTAGGCGAGGCTGACCTCGAAGCGCTTGCCGCCGAGGGCGACGACGTCGACGGGCTGGGCGAGGTTGCCGAGTTCGAGGCTCCACTGTCCTTCGGGCAGATGCTTCTTGGCTTCTTCGAAGTCGTTCTTGATCTGGTCGAGCAGCTCGTTGCGGTAATCCTGCGGATTCGTCAGCACGTACTCGGGATTGCCGACGACCTGTTTCTCGTCCTCGCTCTTCGCCTTTACGAGGTCAGCTGCTTTGCTGTGCAGGACCTCTAAGCCCTTGAGTCCCTTGTCTGCTTCCGTGTGGAGTTCCCAGCGCGCGTTGGAGACATAGGTCACGTCGCCCTTGTCGGCCTCGTCGTCGCCGAAGAGCTTGCTGCCGCCGGTGGGACGCGAGACATAGGACTTGGCCTCGGCGTGGGCGAACTCCGCGGAGATCTCACGGAGTTCCCACCCCGGCTGATCCTTGAAGCGTTTCTCGAGCTCCTTGCGAATCGCGTCGATGCGCGCGTCAACCGCAGCGCGGTCCTTACCCTTGATGGAGATCGAGAGCGGGAGGGCGAGATGATCGGCGTCGACTTGCATGCGGACGTGGAGCTTGGATCCGATGGTTGCCGCGTTGAGCATCAGCGGGAGCAGGAGGAGAAGGGCGAAGAGGCGCATGAGTCGAGGAATAGAGGGTCCGAGGGCCGGAGGCAATGAGAGGAGTAGCGGAGATAGATGAGGGAGGGCTGAATCGATGACAGAGGACAGATGGTAGATTTGATCACGGAGGACTGAATGGAGGGCTGCGTTGAGGACTGAATGGAAGGCTGAATGGATGACAGATGACTGAATCGAGGGCAGATGACGGAGGGCAGATTTCCCGCCACCCGGGGCTGCCACCTGCCACCCGAAGTGGGGCGGGGCGTCGATGATAGGCACAAATAAAGAGGGCCAGTATTACCTGGCCCTAGCCCTAGCCCTGTCCCTAGGTATCTTACGCAACACTCGCCAAAGCCTCGGAGACCTTGGACACATCGGTGCCGCCGCCCATCGCGGCGTCGGGCTTGCCGCCACCCTTGCCGCCCAGCTTGCCGCAGGCGTCGGTGACGATCTTGCCGGCGGCCTTGCCCGCTTTGACGGCGTCCGGACCGCAGTTGGCGACGAGGGAGACCTTGTCGCCGAAGACGGCGGCGAGGACGACGACGGCGGCCGGACCGACCTTGCCGGCCACCTTGGCGCCGAGGTCGCGGAGATCATTGGGCGTCTCGGCGCTGACCTGGGCGATGACGTATTTCAGGCCCGTGCGGTCGCTCGCCTTAGCGGCGAGGGTATCGGCGAGCTGCGAGGATTCCTTGTCGCGGTAGACCTTGAGCTTCTTCTCGAGCGCGGAGCTCTGCTCCATGATTTGCTCGAGGCGCTTGGCGAGGTCGGCGATCGGCGTGTTGGTCGACGAGGCGAGCGCCTTGAGGAGCTCGGCCTCGGACTTCGCGCGTTCGTAGGAGGCGAGGCCGGCGACGGCTTCGATGCGGCGGACGCCCGCGGCGATCGCATTCTCGCCGACGATGCGGAAGAGGCCGATCTCGCCCGTGTGGCGGACGTGCGTGCCGGCGCAGAGTTCCATCGACCAGCCGTTCAGCGAGGCGGCCTTGCCGCCGACCTGCACGACGCGCACGGAGTCTCCGTACTTGTCGCCGAAGAACTGCATGATGTCCGGGCGACCCTTGACGGAGGCGTAGGCGACTTCGCTCCACGTCACGGTGTCGTTGGCGAGGATGCGCTCGTTGACGAGTTTCTCAATGTCGGCCAGCTGGCCGGGCGTGAGCGCCGCGCCGTTGAAGTCGAAGGTCAGCTTCGTGGGGTCGACCGCGGAGCCCTTCTGCGAGGCTTCCTTGGAGACGACCTCATGGAGCGCCCAGTGGAGGATGTGCGTGACCGTGTGGTGGCGCTGGATGGCGTCGCGGCGGGCCTGGTCGACGGCGATCTCGATCGTCGCGCCGGCTTCCGGGGCGTCTTCGCCGTCGAGGAAGTGCAGCCAGGTCTGGCCGGACTTCTGGGTGTCGGTGACCTGCCACTGGCGGCCGCCGAGGGTGATGATCGCGGAGTCGCCGACCTGGCCGCCCATCTCGGCGTAGCAGGGGGACTTATCAAGAATGACGGCGGAGCGGTCCTTGATCTTGGCGATCTGGGCGACCTTGGCCTGCGTGGCGAGGGCGTCGTAGCCGACGAAAGTGGTCGGGTGGTCGGAACCGATGTCGGAAAGGGTGATGATCTCCTTCTTCTGCGCCGCGCGGGCGCGGTTACGCTGTTCTTCCATCAGCTTCTCGAAGCCGGCGCCGTCGACGGTCAGGCCGCGTTCGCGAGCCATCAGCTGCGTGAGGTCGAGCGGG
>CALQQQ010000225.1 GCA_943332745.1 Opitutus sp. GAS368
CGGAAGCAAGCCAAGCGAGGCCGGCCTGCGTGCCAACATAGATCCAGAACTGCCCCTTCTGCAGGGTCGGGATGAACGAGAGGTCGCGCGGACAGCCCCGCGCGCAGATTTCGCGGCGAATCTCGGCGGACTTATCCGGCTTCTCGTCCATGGCACGACGATAGCGCTCCAGCCAGACGGCGTCACCCGTCATCTCATACGTGGCGCGTAATAGGTAGAGATAACGCGCCACATCGCGGAAGTGCTCTCCTTTGAAACCGCCGCGGAAATCGCCCTTGAACGCCCCGTCGCAAGGCACGCGCCAGCCATTGCCCTCCAGGACCTCGGCGACCTCACGCACCTTCGCAACGAGCACCGTGCGCTCGGCCGCGGTCGGGATATCGCTCCGGAGATAGGCATGCAGGCCCAGGAACCACGGGTGCATCTGGTCGTCAGAACTCAGCGGGTAGTGGCACTTGCCGTCCGAGCCGACGCCGCGGGCGATAAACCCCGGCACATCGGACACGGACGCGCACTTGATGAGGCCTTGGGAAAGTTTGCGGGCCTGCTCCTTATCCGCGGCCGAACCGGAGCGGCGGGCGCGTTCGACCATGGCGTTCAGGTACATACCGGTGAACATCGGGCCGTTCTCGATCGGGCTCCACCAGCCGATGGCGTTGGGCTTGCCCAGGCGGCAGTCTTCCGGCGTGGGCAGGTCGCCGACGTAATCACGGACGATGCCGTGCTCGTCGACGAAGCGCTTCCATGTCTCGGCATGGGCCTTCTCAATCGCCTGCGCCGGCGTCGCCTTCGCCACGAGCTCCTTCACGACGGCATCGAAAGCCGGCTTGGGCTGCCCCTGACGGTCGAAGAGGAGCGGATGATTCACGCGCTTCCAAGGGAAATCATTCAGCCAGCTCTGACCGTCATGCAGGTTCCAGAAAGAGACGCGGGCGATGACGTCGTCATACTTCCGGAAGAGACGGAAGAGCTTCGCATACTGCTCCGCCTGACGGGCGAGGACTTCCGGCGGGCAGCCGTCGACGTAAGGGTTGATCTTCGCCATCTCGGCGCGGTGCTTGTTGCCGTCGGCCCACCAGCGGCCGCGCGGGATGACGTCGATATCGAGCTCGCTGACCACGACTTTCATGCCGATGCCACGCAGGGCGATCAGGGTCTTCTCCAGCGGTTCATAGGGCACGCGGTCGATCTCATAGTGGCCCTGGAGCCCGACGGCATGCACCGGCGCGTTCCGCGCCTTCAGCCGGGCCAACAGCGCGAGCATCTTCTCCCGCTTGCCGTCGAGTTCGTTGTTATAGTCGTTATAGATCAGCTGCGCCGACGGATCCGCCGCATGGGCGTATTCGAAGGCCAGCGCGATGAAGTCCTCGCCCGCGGCGCGCGTCCAGCCGGACTCACGCAGCTCGGGCTTGCCGTCGTCAAGCGCCTCGTTGACCACATCCCACGCCGCGACCTTGCCCTTGTAGCGACCGACGACCGTATCGATGTAGGACTTCATGCGGGCCAGCAGAACCTCTTTCGAGGCCGGGGCCGCCCCATCCTGATAGAACCAGGCCGGCGTGCGGTCGTCCTTGGCCCAGACCAGGCAGTGGCCGACCACCTTGAGGTCCTTGGAATTCGCGAAGGCGACGAACTTGTCGGCCTGTCCGAAATTCCAGGCCTGCTCCGTCCGGCGAAGGGCATCGGGCTTCATGCAGTTCTCCGGCGTCACGTGGCTGAACTGCGTCGTCAGCAACGGCCAATCCGCCGGGCGGTCGGGAATCCGGTCGGCCAGACCTACGCCAGAAGCCCAAGGCGAAGCCTGCCGAAGCGTCTGGGCCGAACCGACTACAGCGGATAGGAACAGAACCAGCGTAATCCAAGCGCGAATCATTCCACCATCAAACCCCCGCGCGCTCCTAAGTAAATAAAGTACCCGGCTCACGCCCACAGGGTAAGGTCAGCAACGCTGGTCATAGTTCTTGGTCATAGCCGAACCGGCCCACTCGATCTTTGGTAGAGTTTTTGGTAACGTTGGGCCGACCAGACCCAGCCAAAGCCCCCTTTCAGGCCCGCCCCTGATTCGTAAAGCACGCAAAGTCCGTCAGTTCGGATTTTGCGGCAAAAAGTGGCGGAGAGGATGGGATTCGAAGGGGAGCCATATATGTGTTTTCCGTAGTGTTTATGTGGGTTTGGGAAATCTGTAGACGCTTCTGTAGTCAACTTAAGTGATAGATTTGGGAATCGGTGATAATCCGTGGAAAGGGGAAATATTTGCAAAGATAGAGGTGCAACATCTGCGTTTCAACGGAAGTTTTCGCGAAGATTACAGGGGCCAGAGTGACATATGAGGTGCAGATATAGGTAATTCATGGCATCCTACCGGGATGCTCGAATACCACGTCCAGGCCCGCCGCATCGACGCGCATGGCAGCGAAGTCTCCGCCAAGCAGGCGACCCTGCAGGTGGACACCGATCCCTCGGGCCGCGCCGACGCGTTCAACCCGGCCGAGATGCTCCTCGGCGCCCTCGCCGCCTGCATCATCAAGGGCGCGGAACGCGTCCTGCCGACGCTCGGCTTCCAACTCCGCGGTCTAGAGGTGAAGCTCCACGCCGTACGCCAGGACAGCCCGCCCAAGATCCTCTCGATCGATTACGTCATCACCGTCGACACCGACGAGCCGGACCACCGCGTAGAGCTCCTGCACACGAACATCCGCAAGTACGGCACGATCTCGAACACCCTGGCCTTGGCCGTCCCGCTCAACGGCACAATCCGGCGCAAGTAAGCCTGAGGCTCAGCGACGAGCCAGCCGGGCGACCACCAGGACCACCGCGAGAGCCGCCAGCTGCGCCAGCACGAAGGGAATGACGTCGGCCGGCCGGATGCCGACGAACGTATTAGTCAGCGAACGTGCCAGCGTCGCCGCCGGATTGACGAAGAACGTCGAAGAGGTCGCCCAGTAGCCCGCCGTGACGGCGAGGCCGAGGTATGCCGGCAGCTTCGAGTCGCCACGGGCGGAGGCGACGCGGATCAGCGCCAGCAGGATGAGCGTCGCGATGAACTCGCTGACGAGCAGATGGGAGCCGTCCCTGGGCTTCGTGGAAACCTGCAGCAGAGCCTGCCCGAACATCGCATGCACGGCCCAGATGCCCGCGATCGCGCCGGAGACCTGCGCGGCGATGTAGCCGACCGTCTCGCCGACACCGTCCTTGCGGTCGGCCCAGGACATCAGGGTGACGACCGGATTGAGGTGCGCACCCGACACTGGGCCCAGCACGGACACGATGACATA
>CALQQQ010000226.1 GCA_943332745.1 Opitutus sp. GAS368
CAGCGCCCTCGGCTTCGGCGGACGTGCCCGTCGTGAGACCGGTAACATGTTCGACTTCTTCAGCGTCGATTACGATTTCGGCGACGCCGTCCATATCCACAGCCAATGCCGTCAGATCACCGCCACCACCGGACGCGTGGGCGAGTTCTTCACCGGAGCTGAAGGTTCGTGCTTCGGTTCCGGTAAGGTCTTCTCGAAAAAGAATATCACCGTCCCGGACATCAAGATGGATACCGGCGACACCATGGTGCAGGAACACGTCGACCTCATCCGTAGCGCCTTCAGCGGCAAACCCCTGAACGATGCGCGTCAGATCGCCGAGACCAACCTCGCTGTCATTATGGGACGTATGTCCGCCTACACCGGTGAGATGGTGCGTTTCGCCGACCTGCTGACCAACGAAAGCTCCCCTCATTACAACTTCAAGTTCACCGTCGGCCCCAAGGATTTCGAAACCGGCAACGTCAAGCTGCCCCCCGAAGTCCCGGCGATTCCTGGGAAATCGTAAGTTGCGGAGACAATAAAAAAGCCCCTCGAAAGAGGGGCTTTTCTTTGGCTGATGTTGCTGCGTATTACTTGACTGGGGAGTAGTCGGTCGGGACGAGGAACTCGGACTTCACGCCGTTGGGTTGGGCGATCGTGAGCGAGCCGCCGGCCTTCTTTTCGGAGGCTTCCTTGGCGGCGACCCAAGCCGGGTCAGCGCGGAAGGCGTCGAAGCTAGCCTTGGCGGCTGCTTCGCTCTGGTGATGGAGGAGATAGATCAGGGTGTTGCCGGCGACATAGGAGCTCTTCGCGCCTTTCTGGTCAGCCGAGAGATTCCAGTAGGTCATATTCGTCATGCCATGCTTCTCGAAAAGCTTCAGGGTGTGATCGCGGAAGCGGGCGTTGAGGTTTTCGAGGCGACCAGCTTCGGTGGTATAGGTGCGCAGTTCGAAGACGCCTTTGCCGTATGACTTGGCTTCGGCCAGGACGGCGTAATCAGTGGCCGTCAGGAAAGCAGCTTCGACCTTGGTGATCAGCTTACCGTTGAGTTCGGAAGCCTTTTGAGCGGCCTTCCATGCCGGATCAGAGCCGAAAGCCTTCCATGAAGCGTCCCGAGCAGCCCGGTCGGCGTAAGCGAGGAAGTAGACCAACTTGTTGTCGGTGTTTTTCGTCGGGACGAAGTAACCGAGGTTGGTCATGCCGTGTTTCTCGAACAACTTGATGGTGTGATCGCGAAAGCGGGCGTTGAGGGCGTCCAACTTGCCTTCCGCGGCGAAGTAGACGCGCATCTCGAAGAGGCGGGTATCTGGCTTATCGGCACCAACGGCGGAAGCCGAAAGTAGACCAAAAGTGAGGAGGGCAAGGAACGTTTTCATGTTGTTTGAGGATGGGGTGATATTTTATAGGGTGAAGTGCTAAAATAAAATTATGGCTACCGCTGAGTCTTCTCGGCGGCATCCCGGGCCAGCGGCGGCAGATGCACGTCCACGCCGACCACGGTGAAGGCCAGTTGGACGTTCGGGTCGGGGATTGGCGTCAAGGTTAGCTCGTGAATGCCGTTGGGCAGGCCGTCGGCGACGGTGACATAGTCGTACGGCTGGCCGCTGTAGTGGTCCATCTGCGGACGCCACCAGCCGGGGCCGTGGGAGACTTCGTCGCGGCCATCAGGCAAGATGTGCCAAACAACTTGCGGCAGCTTCGACAAAGGCTTCATCGCCGGCTGTGGTTCACCTTCTTTTATCGGTTGCATGGCAGTATTCCAATCCGTTGGCAGGATGGTGATGCGGCCGCTATTAGAGACGAACTTCCGGTCGTTCTGCCCCTCGCCGTCGAATCCGGTCTTCGATCCCACGAGTCGAAACCGTACCCGTTGATTGGCCTTTTTCTCATCGGTGTCGGTGTTGCCCTCAAGAACGGTGAGCACCCAGGTCTCCTCCTGCATTTTCGCACCGAGGTGATAGGTCATAGGCACGTTGGGCGCGGTGTTGTTCGCGATACGGGGCTGCGGACGGGTGCCGTGGAAGAGATTCCACTCGCTCGGCTTCTTTCCATCAATGAGCACCGTGGCTCGGCCGTGAGAGATGGGCAGCACCAAGTCCACGCGCGTCCCCCGAAATCTCAGCCGCAGCTGGTCGGTGGCCGAATTCGATCTGGCAACACGGGTGTCGCTGTGCGTCCAGCCGGCGCCCTCTAGCACGATCTCATCCGTCTTATTGTCGGCGAGAAAGCGGCCCACATCGAAACGTCGCACCTGTTCGGCCCAACTCGGGCCCACCGGCATCGCGGGGGTGAAATGGCGTTCGTAGAGCAGGGCCATCAGCGTTTCCCCTTTACGATTCAGATGCACCTTATCACGAAGCAGGTCGGTATTTTTGAAACCACTGCTCTTCAAGTAGTCCAGCCACTCGTTGCGGATCTCCATTAATTCTACGCCATATTTACGTGCCAGTCGGCGTAGCAAAACGGACTCGGCTCCCTCGCGCGGCTGATCGGGCGCCTCGTGGCCATCGATGTGCTGAGTGCGGATGATAATGTCTGCCGTAGTCTCGCTGCGTAGCTCGCTGAGGAAGCGCTCCCACACCTCCGCGGTTCCTTGGTAGGCGCTGAAAAGGACGAGGTCGGGCTGCGAGCGCAAGATGTCGTGCTTTAGCAGCTTTTGCATCCGCCAGACAAACCAGCCGCCGATGGCGCGGTTCTCAGCGATAATGGTGGTCTCGGGGTAGCGTTCACGCAGTTGCTGAATGAGCAACTCCGGCCAGCCGGACTCGATGGATTGCCCGTCGAAAAGGATGCGCACCGGACGATGCGTGTATTTGCCCGACTCCAGCAGCGCCATCGTTCGCGTCAGATTCGCACCAAGCCACTCAGGGTGCTCTGGCGCGGGGAGTGGCGGTATCTCCTTCTTCCTCGTCGTCAGCTTGTCCTTGTCCGGCATAGGTAGTGGCGGGGGTGTTTTGACAAATTGGGCATTCGGCCCCTGCACGGTCACTTTCACTTCGCGCAACGGCTCGGCATTCTCTCCCAAGAGACGACAAGCAAAGCTGGTGCCACTGGAAAAGCGGACCAGCAGATGATTTACCCCTTTTTTCAGCTCAATCGGCAGCTCACGGGCGAGCTCGAAAGCAAACTCGCGATCAAACGTCCCAAGATTTTGCCCGTTCAGATACAGCCGGTGCTTGCCGCGGTTTGCCCCCGTCATGAGATTGGCCTTCATGTCGCGCGGACTGTCCAGGCGGCAGTAAGCATACTGAGAGCCACCATCCGGCACGACCAAGCGGGGAAA
>CALQQQ010000227.1 GCA_943332745.1 Opitutus sp. GAS368
ACGTAGCGAACGACATGCGTGGATTGACCGATAGTCTCGATCAGTTCGTCGCTCCAGTGTGCGGGGTGGGTGTAGAGCAGGCGGACCCAGAAGTCGCCCTCGATCTGGTCAAGCTCGCGGAGGAGCGAGGCCAGGGATTCGCCTTTGGAGGAATCAACCTTACTGCGGGGGTTTGGGCGGGCCTCGGTCCAGCGGTCCATCCCGAAATAGGTCGTGTCCTGGGAGATCAGATTGATTTCTTTCACGCCTTCGGCAACGAGCTGACGCGCTTCCTTGACGACGGATTCGACCGTGCGGCTACGATGACGGCCACGGATACGCGGGATGATACAGAAGGTGCAGGGGTGGTTGCAGCCTTCGGCAATCTTGATGTACGCCGAGTGGCGCGGGGTGAGCCGGAAGCGTGGTGTATCGAAATCAGGGATGAAGGTCGTCGTCTTGGCGAGGAACTCGGTCATGCCGGCTTCGCCGCCCATGACCTTGTGGATGACTGGGACGATGTTGGTGACCTGGTCCAGGCCGATGAACGCGTCAACCTTCGGCAGTTCGACGCGGCCCTTGGCGCCTTCGACGACGGGGAGGGCGCCTTGGTAGCGCTGGGACATGCAACCGGCCACGATGAGCTTCTGGCCTTTCTTGCGGGCGGTGGCCTTGCCGTCGCTCATCTCGTAAATGGCTTCGAGGGCTTCGTGCTTCGACGCGTCGATGAAGGAGCAGGTGTTGACGATGACCACGTCGGCTTCCGAAGCGTCGGCAGTCATGGACATACCGGCCTTGGCGAGGTGGCCGATCATGATCTCAGAATCGATCAGGTTCTTGGCGCAGCCAAGGGAGACGAGGCCTACTTTTACGGACATGGCGGGATAAGGAGCAGAGAAGGGGCGGAAAGCAACCCCAGGCGTCAGAGAGTCAGCCAGGCTTCGGCCGGAATTGCCTCCGGACGAGCCAAACTGGTCAATCCGTAGCGGGGTAGGTCCGCCAGCCAGGCGGTGACATCCGCGGCGCCCGGGAAGAGTTTCTTGGCGGCGGAGCCGACCTGCTTCCGTCGTTGGGTGAAGAGCATGCGGGCGACTTCGCGGGCACGCGGACTGAGCCGCTTAGCGTCGGGGCGACGACGGAGCACAAGAAGGCAGGAGTCGACCTTGGGCGGCGGGTTGAATGATTGGGCGGGTACCGGGTGTACCTTGATTTTCTCGAACGCGAGGTGCACCTGCGCGGTGACTGCGGACCAATGCCCGGTGCCGACATCGGCGGTGAGGCGTTCGGCTGCTTCGCGCTGAAGCATCAGCACCATCATCGAGGGGTGGGGGCCGGCGCAGATCGCATCCATCCAAGGCGTGGAGATTGCGTACGGAAGATTGGCAATGACCTTGAAGGAACCGTCGATGGGGTCGACGAGGCCGGCTCGGGGGAAGTCGACGGCGTCTCCTTCCTTAAGGTGAAAGGTCTTCGGGAAGCGCGGCAACAGTGATTCCGTTAGGTGGAAGTGCATCGTGCGGTCGGCCTCGATCGCATAGAGGTCGGTGCCGGCGCAGAGTAGGGTTCGGGTCAGCGTGCCTAGTCCGGGGCCGACTTCGATAACGGTGTCGCCGGCCTTGACCTCGCCGAGCTCGAGGGACTTGCGGACGATATTGCCGTCGATCAGGAAATTCTGCCCGAGCCATTTCTTGGGCATGTGGGAGAGGCGGGCCAGCAGGTCCCGGGTCTCGTTCGGCGAAAGCGGCCCGTCGTTCATGCGGTTTGCAACGCCTTCATCAGTGCAGCCGGATTCTGCTCACGCATAAGGGACTCGCCGACGAGCAGGGCGTGCGCCCCGGCGGCGCGCATGCGGGCTGCGTCTTCCGCCGTCTTGATGCCGCTCTCGGCTACCTTTAGGACGGACTTCGGCATGTGCGGGATGACGCGTTCGGCGAAAGACAGGTCGATCTGGAAAGTGGATAGATTGCGATTATTCACGCCGACCATGTCGGGGTCGTGGCGCAGGGCTCGCTCGAGCTCAGCTTCGTCGTGGACTTCGAAGAGCGTGTCCAGACCGGCGAGCTTGGCCGAACGGTGAATCGGGATGATTTCTTCGTCGGTCAGGCCGCGGACGATAATCAGGATGCAACGGGCTCCGGCTTGGGCTGCTTCAAGTACCTGATAGGGGTGTACCATGAAATCCTTGCGGATGCAGGGGAGGGGGCGAGTCCAGGTGGGTTGGTCTTGGACGACTTGGATGAGGTCCTTGAGTTCGCCTTTGAAGTAAGTCGTTTCGGTGAGGACCGAGAGGCAGTCGGCACCGGCGGCGGCGTAAACGCGGGCTTGGGCGACGGCGTCCACGCCTTCGCGGATTTGACCGACGCTGGGCGAGGCCCGTTTGACTTCCGCGATGACGCTAAGTCGTCCTTGGACCTGCAAGGACTGGCGGAAACCTGGCGTCGCATGCTTGCCGGCGAAGGCCGCCAGCTCGGCGTCCGTGACCGCACGGGCGAACGGGGCAATTTCCCGGCGCTTGGCGTTCATGATTTCGGTCAGCTTGTCCACTGGCCCTAAAGCAAGCGCTCCTAAGGGTTCTGGCAATCGTTTTGACTCCCTTCCTTCCTGCCTTCTGCATCGGGTCATGCCCGGCATCGACCTCCTGCTTGCGACCACCGCCCGACTCCGCGCTCCCGACGGATGCCCTTGGGACCGTGAGCAGACGCATCGCACGATCTGTGACTGCCTCGTCGAGGAAGTTGCCGAGCTCCTCCAAGCGATCGACCTGAACGACGACGCTAATCTGCGCGAAGAACTGGGTGACCTCCTTTTCCATATCGCCATGCACGCGCAGTTGGCCGCTGAGGCCGGCAAGTTTACTTTCGACGACGTCGCCCGCGAGGTGAACGAAAAGATGGTTCGTAGGCATCCGCACGTCTTCGGCGACGGCGCCAAGCTGGGAACCTCCGATGCGGTTGTGACGCAGTGGGAGCAGATCAAGCTCAAGGAAAAGGGCGCCAAGAAGCCCACCGTCTTCAAAGAACTCCCGCCTTCGCTGAATGCCATCCTGACCGCTCGTGAAGTCTGGAAGCAGGTTCGCAAGAAGCAGCTCGATGCCGGAGCGACGGTCGATGTCGCCCAAGTCGACACGCTGGCCCAAGGACTGACCGAGGACGCCGCTGGCCGGAAACTCTTCGAGCTGATCGCGGCCTGCCGTGATGCCGGTATCGATCCGGACTCCGCGTTGCGTCGACAGACCTCTAAGGTCGTCGCCGAGGCCGAACTTCGCGCCTCTCAAGGTTGAGCAT
>CALQQQ010000228.1 GCA_943332745.1 Opitutus sp. GAS368
CACCGGCGAAGGCAACGGCCCGATCAGCGCCCTCGTGCACGCCCTCGATTCCAAGGGCTGGGCGAACTTCTCGCTCAAGGATTACCGCTCGCATGCTTTGACCGCCGGCTCGGAATCTTCCGCCGCCGCCTACGTCTCCCTCCAGTCCAAGGACGGCCGCACCGTCTGGGGTTGCGGCGTCGACGCGAACATCGAGCTCGCCGGCCTCAAGGCCCTCGTCAGCGCAGCAAATCGGCTGGGCTGAAGCCCAGCCAGGGGACACGTGGGCAACAGGTAGGGACGACTCTCCGAGCCGTCCGTTCGTCGTAGGTGCTTCGCGTCTCATCCTGTTCAACGGCGGGCTCGGAGAGCCCGCCCTACCCAAGACAAACCCAAGCTAACATTCCGGTTCCCGGTCTCCCTTGCTTCTTGTTCGCTTCCACCCTGCCACCCGCCACCCGGAGCTGCCACCAGCCACCTGAAACGGTTAACCCCAACCGCCAACCGCTAACCGCCAGCCGCTATTACCTTTTTTAGCCCTTGCCTCCCGCATAAATACATTCAAACTCTTGAATATGTATAAAGCCCAGCCGCTCGACTCGAAAGTTCTCCGCCAATGTGCCGGGGCCCTACGCACCCTTTCCCACCCGGATCGCCTTCGCATCGTCGAGGCCTTAGAGAAGGGCCCGCTCGAAGTCACGGAGCTCACCACGCGCCTCCGCCGTCCGCAGGCGACGGTCAGCCAGCACCTGATGCGCCTCCGCGCCCATGGCTTGGTGGCCGCCGAACGCGAAGGCCGCGTCGCCCGCTACCGCGTGGCCCACGCGGGCTGCCTGACGATCCTCGGCTGCATCCGTTCCCATTTCGCCAAATAATCTCATGACCCCCTCTCCCAAGATCCTCATCGTCGGCGGCGTCGCCGGCGGCGCCTCGGCCGCCACGCGCGCCCGTCGCATGAACGAACAGGCCCGCATCGTCATGCTGGAAAAGGACGCCTACGTGTCCTTCGCCAACTGCGGCCTCCCCTACCACCTCGGCGGCGTCATCCAGGACCGCGCCAAGCTCCTCGTGGCCAAGCCCGAGATGTTCAAGAAGCGCTTCAACATCGAGGTCCGCGTGCGCCATGAGGCCCTGTCGATCGATCGCGCCAAGAAGACCGTGCGCATCCGCGACCACGTCGCGGGTACGGAATACGACGAGTCCTACGACAAGCTGATCCTCGCCCCCGGCGCGGCCCCGCTCATCCCCGACGTCCCTGGCGTCCGCGCCCAGGGCGTGCATTCGCTCCGCAACATCGAGGACATGGATCGCATCCTGGCCCAGCTGCCTTCGGTGAAGAAGGTCGCCGTGGTCGGCGCGGGCTTCATCGGACTCGAAGTCGCCGAACAGCTGAAGGAACGCGGCTTGGACGTCACCCTGATCGAAAAGGTCGGCCAAGTGCTGCCTCCGCTCGACGGCGAGATGGCCGAGCCTCTTCGTCGCGAAATCCTCCGCCATGGCATCCGCCTCATCTCCGGTTCGGGCTTCAGCGCCATCCGCGAAGCCGCCGGCAAGGCCATGGGCGTCGTGCTTGAGAACGGCGTCACGGTCGAAGCCGACCTGGTCATCCTCGGTCTCGGCGTGCGTCCCTACAACCAGCTCGCGGTCGCCGCCGGCCTCGGGGTCGGACCCACGGGTGGCATCCTCACCGACGAATACCAGCGTACGGCTGACCTCGATATCTACGCCGTCGGCGACGCCGCGGAATACCGCCTCGGCACCACTGGTCTCCGCGGACGCGTACCGCTCGCGGGTATCGCCAACCGCACGGGTCGCCTCGTCGGCGAGCACGCCGCGACGGGCAAGTCCGCCACGGCTCCGGCCGCTTGGGGTACCGCGATCATCAAGGTCTTCGGCCTCGGCGCGGGTATCGCCGGCGATTCACTGAAGTCCGCCCTCAAGCGCGGCCTCTCGGCCCGCGCGGTCCATATCACCGCCAATCACCACGCTGGTTATTACCCTGGCGCGAAGTCGATGACGCTCAAGCTCGTCTATGAAGCCGGCTCGGGCCGCATCCTCGGCGCTCAGGCAGTCGGCGCGGCGGGCATCGACAAGCGTCTCGATGTCGTGGCCTCGTTCCTCCACTTCGGCGGCACCGTGCGCGACCTCGCGCAGGTCGACCTCGCCTACGCCCCGCCCTTCGGCTCGGCCAAAGACCCGCTGCACATGGCGGCCTTCGCGGCGATGAACGATCTCGATGGCTTCGCCCCGGTCATCCAGCCCGACGTCGACCTGACGACCTACCAAGTGGTCGATCTCCGTGACGCAGATGAATGCGCCGAGCTCAAGCTCATCGGCGCAGAGCATGCCCGCAATATCCCGCTCAACACCCTGCGCGAACGCCTCGGCGAACTCGACAAGTCCAAGCCCACCGCCGTCGTCTGCCATAGCGGCCTGCGCGCCCACGTGGGCACGCGACTCCTTCGCGAGCATGGCTTCGATGCTTACAACGTCAGCGGCGCCACCTATATCCGCGATCTCGCGCTGAGCCGTCCGCTCGACATCGCCCCGGCGGCCAGCTCCTGCGGCACGGTCAAGGCCTGCGGCGCCCCCGGTGCGCTCGCCACCGACAGCCATGACGAACTCCACCCGCTGAACGTCATGACCGAAGCGAGTGCTGGCGCGCTGCTGCTCGACGTCCGTTCGCCCGCCGAGTTCCGCTCCGGTCGCGTCCAAGGCGCGGTCAACCTGCCCCTCGAGAACGTCACGGATGAAAACGTCCGTGCCCTACTCGTCGGCAACGACCAGAAGACCGTCTTACTCCTCTGCGCCTCCGGCGGCCGAGCCCGCGTCGCGGCCAAGAAGCTTGCGGCCAGTGGCCTCAAGACCCTCGTCGTTCAGGGCGGCACGAACTCCTGCCATCAGGCAGGCCTGCCCATAGACAAGGATGCCGGTGGTATGATCTCCATCGAACGCCAGGTCCGCATCGCCGCGGGCGCCATGGTCTTCACCGGAGTCGTGCTGGGCACCTTCGTCCACCCCGGCTTCTACGGCCTCAGCGGCTTCATCGGCGCCGGCCTCGTCTTCGCCGGTGTCACCGACTGGTGTGGCATGGGACTGTTGATCGCCAAGGCGCCGTGGAATAAGTGATTAGTCAGGGGACACGTGGGCAAGGTGACACGTGGACAAGGGGCAAATAAGTTGACCGGTTGACCAGTTGGCCAGTTGACAAGGGATGCAATAGGTAGGGACAGCACCGCGTTCTGCC
>CALQQQ010000229.1 GCA_943332745.1 Opitutus sp. GAS368
GCCCTTGAGGCCGCTGGCATCGATGAGACGGCCGGCCTTATCCCCTTCGGGATTCCGGAAGACGCAGCCAGCGCTGGCTTCGCGCGGCTGGGAAGAGCGGCGACGGGCGGCCATGTCATCCATGCGCGCGCGGATCGCGGCGGGCTCGTCGCGCCCAGCGGCCCGGAGCACGGCGGAGAGGACCACCGCACCATGCAACTGCGGACAGTCGCGGTAAAGGGCATCAAAGCTGTCGCGGCGAGCGGCCCGCACCTGACCTTGCGGCGTGAGCCATTCGATCGATTCGACCACGTCGAAGATCCATCCGCCCATCGCACCAGCATTCATGCGCAACGAGCCACCCACGGTGCCCGGGATACCTTCGAGAAACTCAAAGCCCTTCCACCCGGCGCGCGCGGCGAAGCCGCAGAGCTCTTTGAGTCGGGTGCCGCCACCGACGCGCAGACGGCCTTCGCCGAGGTCGGTCACGACGCCCCAATGCGCGGAGTCGAGGTGCAGGATGAGTCCGTCGTAGCCTTCGTCAGGTACAAGGAGGTTGGAACCGCGGCCAAGCGCGAACCAGCGCAGATCGAGCTCCGCGGCCGCACGCAATAGCGCGACGAGGTCGTCGACGTTCGCCGGTTCGGCGTACCAGCGTGCCGCGCCGCCGAGGCCAAGTGTGGTGCGGCGCGCGAGCGGTTCGTTGGCACGCAAAGCACATTCGGCGGAGAGCCGGCCGGCGACGAGGTCCGGCAAGTCGAGGGAAAGGATGTCCGCGCCCCGGCGACGGAGGACCTTGGCGTACACCTCGGCATCGCGCTCGATGTCACCCGCGCCAACGAAGGCCACGACCGTGTCGGCGCCGAGCGCAAGGGCGTCGAGTAACGCAGGCAATCCAGCACGGTCCTCGATGAGGCGATGACTGGAACCTGCGACGATCGCATCGGAGCCACCGCCTTCGAGGGCTGCTTCGCCGGCCGAATAGACTGGCAGGACCAAGGCGTGGTCCGCAACGGCGAGGGCATCGCGAAACTCGCGCGCGTACTGGCGCGTGCGCGTATGGCGATGCGGCTGGAAGACGACAATAAGGCGTCCCGTATGCGTCTCCCGCACCCAGTTAAGTAAGGCGGCAATCTCCGTCGGGTGGTGGGCGTAGTCGGCGAGGACGCGGAGACCCGTGCGCTCGAACAGTACGTCTTGGCGGCGACGAATGCCGCGCCAGCGGGCGAGTGGCTCGGCCACAAGGCCGCCGGTGATGAAGTGCGTCACCGCGAGAGCGAGCGAGGCGTTCGAACGATTAAAGGTGCCGGCGACCGGCAGATTGAACTGGCCCGCCGGGAAACGGCCTTCGAGCGAGACGACGGAAGAGGCGTGGCCACCTTGAACGAGTCGGAAAGAATAGTCGCCGCCCGCACCCACGCGAATCACCGGCACCTTCAGTCCAGCGACGAGCCGCTCGAGGCGTTCGTTACCGACGGGAATAATGACCGCGGTGCGGGTGCGTTCGAATAACGCGCGGAAGACCCCTTCGAGCGCAGCTTCGTCGCGATAATAGTCCGGGTGATCCCAATCGAGATTCACCGCCACCGTCACGTCCGGCGAGAAGGCCCCAATCGTCCCGTCGCTTTCGTCGACCTCGGCGACGACCCACGGAGACGAGGCGGAAGCGCGTGCTGGCGGGAAGGCCGGATCGCGGAAGAGGCCGCCGAGCACATAACCGAAATCGGCCTCGGCGCTGGCGAGTGCGGCGACCAGCAGGCCACAGGTGGTCGTCTTGCCATGGCTACCGCAGACGGCGACGAAGCGCCGACCGGCGACGGCTTCGGCGAGGAGTTCACCGCGGCGCAACGTGCGCACTTCGTGGCGTTCAGCGAGCGCGAGCGCCTCGTGCCCAGGCTTCACGGCGCTGGAGCGGCCGACGACGGACGGACGGCGACCCGCGGTCCAAGGATCGCGCAGTAAAGGGATGTCCGCGTTCGCCAGCTGAAGTTCCATCGGGCTACCCGTCGAGTCATCCCAGCCAGAGACATCCCAACCCTCCCCTTTCAGGTAGATGGCAAGCGGGCCGACACCCATGCCGCACGCGCCGAGCATCCAGGCGGAGGTACTCATGCGGCGGCGAGCCGGCGGCGGCTGGCGAGGGTGATGGTTTCCTGGGCGAGTTCTTCCCAGCGGTTGGCGGCGTCGGCCAGCGCGAGCGCGTCGCGCATCACGGCCAGCGCGGCGACGTCGGCCAGACGATCGAAGACCAGCGGAGCCAACCGCGCGAGGTCCGCCTCGGGTAGCAGTAGCGCCGCACCGGCCTGCTGGCTCTGGCGGGCGTTGGCCGTCTGATGGTCGTCGGCCGCGCGCGGATAAGGTACGAGTACCGCGGGCGTCCGGCAGGTCGCCAGTTCGGCGAGCGTGCCCGCACCGGCGCGGGTGATCGCCAGATCGGCGGCGGAATAAGCCATCGCCATCTGGTCGCAGAACGGCAGGAACTTCACCGTCGACTGCGGGGAGCGCACTTCGTCGTCGCGTCCGCCGGGACCGGTCAGGCAGAGCACATGGAGGCCGCGGATGGCGAACTCCTCGAGGTTATCCTCGACCCAACGGTTGAGCACATGCGCACCTTGACTGCCGCCGGTGACGAGCAGGAGCCGACCTGTGGGCGGCAGGCCGAGCGCGCGGCGAGCGGCGTCGCGCGCCTGCGGACGGATTTCGGCGCGCACGGGATAACCCGAGTCATGCTGACGCTCCGCGGCGAGGCCGGATAAGCGGACGCCCGCGGGCAGGTGCACGCCGTCGGCGAAACGTGCGATGAGGCGAACCGCTTTGCCGGGCTTACGATTCGCTTCGTGCACGAGCACCGGAATGCCGGCGAGCCGGCAGGCCAGCGACGGACCGAGGCTCATGAAACCGCCGAAGCAGACGAGGGCATCGGGACGAAAGCGCCGGAGCAGGCGCCAGGAAGACCAGACCGCGCCGAGCAGCGCGGGAAAAAAGAGGAGCTTGGCGACGAGGCCCGGCCCGAAGCCGCGCCCCTTACCCGGGATGAAATGGAGGCGCGGGTAGTTGGACGTCATCCGCGCATCGACGACCTTGCTGCTGACAATCAGGAGGCACTCGTGTCCATCCTCTGTGAGCCGCTGGGCGAGGGCGATACCCGGGGCGAGGTGGCCACCGGTCCCGCCGCAAGCGAGCAGCACGCGGCTCATGCGCGCGCCTCCTTAGCCACGAAAGCCGGCTGA
>CALQQQ010000230.1 GCA_943332745.1 Opitutus sp. GAS368
CTCGCCTCCGTCGGCATCAACAGCGAGCTTATCACGACCTCCGAGATTAAGATCTCTGTCGCTCTGGACCCCGCCAAGGCCGACGCCGCCGTCCGCGCCGTGCATACGGCGTTCGGTCTCGATAAGGCCTAGGCCGGCACTCGCCTCTTGCCCGCCGGCCCGCTCCGACCATAGTCGGGACGATGCTGCGGTTCACCCTGGCCACCTTCCTCGCCCTCGGCGTCTTGCTGCCGGGTCAGGTCGTGTCGCAGGACCTCCCGCCTAACCTGATTACAGCTAACGCGCTCGTCAGCCCAGGCGATCAGCCCGACCGGCGTACGCTCCTCGAACTGGCCGACCAGGCCTTAGCCGCCGGACTCTCCTCGACTGCCTCTGGCTACTACGCGCAGATCCTCGCGGACCCGAAGCTCGGCGCCAAGGAACGGGAACAGGCGGGCCTAGGACTCTGCGCCGCCTACATCGAACGCACCCGCACGGCCGAAGCCAAGGCGACGGTGAAGTTCCTGCCTAAGTCCCCGCGCCGGACGCTACGCGAAGGGCTCATCGCACTCCTCGAGAACGACACGGAAAGCGCCCGCCTCCTCGCCGCCGAGATCAACGTCGCCACCTTGCCTGCGCACGAGATCGCCTGGGGCCACGCGCTCCGCTGGATGGTGGCCGCCGCCGGCAATGATAACCTCAATATTAATTTGGCACAGGAAGCCATCGCCCGCACATCCGTCTCCGAAGAACAACGCCAGCGTATCGAGATTCTCGGTTACCGCGCTATGGTCGTAGCTGGCAAGATCGAGCCGCGAACCGTCTCAGCCTTGCGCGAACTTGCCGCCGAAGCCAAAGGCACCCCGTTAGCGTTCGACTATGCCCGTAACCTCGCCCTTGCCCTCGCCCACCTCAAGGACGCCAAAGGCGCCGCGCAAGCGCTCGCCGCCGCCGGCAAGTTACCGGAGGCGCGCCAAGCGGAGGCCGATCTGCTCGCCGGCTTAATCCTCGGGGCCGACACGCCAGAAGGCCGGGAGCGCCTCAAGGAGGCGGCACGTAATCCCGCCAACGTTGCCATCCGCCTCACGGCCCTGCGCGCACTCGTCGCAGCGGCCGACCCACGCTCCGAATCCAACCCGGCGAAAACGTTCGACGCCAAATCCGTAGCCAACGAGGTGAACGATTTCCTCCTCCGTCGGAACCCCGGACAGCTTTCCTACTATTGCCCGCGTGACCTCAAGGTCCTTGACTCCATCCACCTCGCCCGTGCCCAGCTCATGCTCTTCGCCGGCAGCCGCGAAAAGGCACGCCAAGCCGCCGAAGACCTGCTCAAGGACGTCCCCGCCAGCCCCTTAGTCCGCGAAGCCACCCGCACGCTCGCCATCGCCGCCTGGGGCGACGGTTCATTCCGCCTCGCCGCCACACACCTGACCAACCTCGCCGAAAGCAGCGTCGAACCAGAACGGGCCCAGCTGCGCATCGCGGCGGCCGACTGCCTCTTCCTCGCCAAGGATTTCATCCTCGCCGAAAAAGCCTACGCGACGCTCCAGAAAGACGTGGCCGACACGAAACTCTCCGAAGACGCCTTCCATCAGCGTATCCTCTGCCTGCTTGAGACCAGCGACGAGATTAGTGCCTGGAATCGCACCACCGAAGTCATCGAGGAAGCCGCCCGCTCCAACCGCACCCGCACGAAGGAGCCTATCTGGTCAGCGACCTGGAGCCTCGTCGAGGATATGCGCAAGGCCAACCGACCGGCCGACGCCGAGCGCCTGCTTGCCCGCCTCACTCCGCTGACCGCCGGCGCGCGCATCGACTTCTCCCTCCGCTTCACCTGGCAACGCGCCCTCCTCGCCATCGCCAACAATAACCCAACAGAAGCCAGCCGGCTCGCCGGGGATATCGACCGACAACTCGCTAATCTCCCAGCCGACGAGCCTCTCACCGAACTTCGGAAAGCCGTTCCGGAACTGCGCGGCCACGCCGCCCTGCTGAAGGCGAGGACCTCCTTGAATGTGGGAGAAGCCCGCGGTCTCGAGGAATTCGTCGCACTCCGCCGGCGATTCGGAAAGGTTCCGGCCACCGCCGCCTCCTACCTGATTGAAGGGCGCCACCTCGCCGCCCTCGGCCGGCACGCCGAAGCCCAGAACCGTTTCGAAGAACTCGCCAAGGAGTTCCAAGGGGAGCCCGGCCTCGGCGAATTCGCCGCCCTCGGCCTTTACGAAGCGGCGGAACAGGCTGCGCTTCAAGCCCCTGCCTCCGGCGAGAATAAGCTCAAGGATGCCGTCGAACTACTGGAAAGATTCACCGAAAGCTACCCCCAGAACGACCTGATTTTTCGCGTCTCGCTGCGCCGCTCCGAAATCCTCCGCTCGCTGGGCCAGTTCGACAAGTCCCTGCTCGTGCTGGAAGGCCTGATCCGCGACAAGCCGACAGACCCTTCCCGCCCGCAGGCCGAGATGGCGCGCGCCGACTCCCTCTTTGGACTCGCCCAGCTGCGCCGAGATCGGAGTGGGCAGCTTGACCGCCAGCGCGTCTCCCGCGCGGCCGCCGCCTACGAACGTATCGCCGAAGCTTGGGCCAAGGATTCGGACGACGTGAAGATCGAAGCTTGGTACAAGTGGGCGCTCACGCTGGTCGAGCGCTCCCGCACCGAGACCGGACTCGAAGCGACCGCCACGCGCGGCGAAGCCCGGAAGGTCCTCCTCCGCGCTTTAGGCGCCCTCCGCGAAGCAACCGCTCGCGTCGCCGCGGACACCGCCGGCAAACTCTCCTCCGAGGGTCGCCTCTGGCTTTCGCGCTCCGTCCTACTGATGGCCGAGACCTGCGAACTAGACGGCGATCGGGCCGAAGCCATCGCCGCCTACAAAATCATCGTGACCGTCAACCAAGGGCAGCCCTCGGCCCAGTCGCGCCTTCCCGGCCAGTCTACTGCCGAAAGCAAACTTGCGACCCTGCGCAATTCGTCGTCCAATCCCGCCAAGTCCCAATGAGCAGCCGCTTCTCCTTCCCTTTCGACGCCGGCCCCTTCGTCTGGCTCCTCCTGCTGCTCGCCTTCCTCGCCCTGGTCTTCGTCGTCGAACGCGCGCTGTTCCTCCACCGCGGACTCGTGCTTTCCTCCGACTTCATCGAAGGCGTCCGTAACAACCTACGCGCCGGTCGCCCGCTCGAAGCCCTTGCCGCTTGCGAAGAGTCCCCTGGCCCCGTGCCCCGCGTCGTGA
>CALQQQ010000231.1 GCA_943332745.1 Opitutus sp. GAS368
CTTCGCGCCGGCGAAACTTTCCTTGGCCCTGATGAAGGACTCCTTGGGGTTCACGCGCTCCTCGGTGTACTCGGTGGCGTGGGCCCATTGGGTGTCGTCGAAGTCGACCGCGAACCAGTTGGCCGGGACGGGGGTGTGCTCGACCTTGGGGTTCTTGACGTCGCCATTGAGCGGCCCTTTGAAGAAGCTCTTCGCTTTCCACTTCGCGTTGGTGACGGTGCCGTCGGAAAATTTCAGGATCAGGCCGGCGTCGCCGATGTGGTCGCCATATTCGAGGCCGGTCTTGGGGTCGGCGTTGTCGCGGCCCATGATGGCGATCGTCATGGGGTATTCCGGCAGAATGTCGACGGACACGACGTTGTGCGGCATATAGTCGATGGGGTCGACGACGCGGAGCTTGCCGTTGATGTAGAGGATGAACCAGTTGTCGGCGTAGACGTTGAGTTTGAGGGTGTCGTCCATCGAGGGCTTCACCATGCCGGGCTTGTCGCCTTTCTTGCCGCCTTTGCCTTTCTTGCCCTTGCCTTCACCGCCAGGGGGCGGGCCTGATTCGTTCGCGGCTTCGCTGGTGACTTCTAGGTCCGTCGGCACGATGGCGCCGCCATCGCCGGGCGGAGGGCGTTTACCTTTCTCGCCCTTACCTTTTCCCTTTTCGCCGCCCTTGCCTTTACCGCCGCCCGGGCCGCGCTCGCCCGGGGTGTAGGTCTCGGTCTCCGTCGACCCATCGGCTTTCGAATAGATAAACGTCCAGGTCTTATCGTCGTTAAGGGTGTACTTCACGCTGAGCGCCTTGCCGTTGAGCGTATAGTTGAGGGCGAATTTCTTACCGTCGGTCGTGAAATCCTTGATCATCGCGCCGCGGAGTGGGCTCTGAGAGTAGGCTGAGCCTTCGCGTCGGACGTGGCTGGCGGAGGGCTGCGGGTCGACCTGGCCGTCGACTTCCTTTACCTCACCGTGGAATCCGCCGTTGATGTAGGGATACTTCTTCTGGGCGTGATAGTGGTAGCTGAGCGGCTTGGTCTCGTGGCCGCCGAACGCGTCGAGTTTCCCCACTGCGGAACCATCAGGCTCGTTGTAGCCGTAGATCGCGTAACCATCGAGGGCGACGGCGATGGGCTTACCCTTGCCGAGCTCTTTCTCGAGGAAGACCGGGGCGTCATGGTAGTGGTAGTCATCGGCTTTGCCGCAGTGTCCGCCGAAGGTGTCAAGTTCACCGAAAGCTTTGGCGTCGTCGCCGCGGTTGTTCAGTGCGTTGAAGATGGGCACGCCGTTGGCGGCGAGCGCGATGGCGCCGCGCATAAAGTGCGTCTTCGCAGACATCGGTTCCTTGGCCGGCACGGGCTTGAGCGGGATGCGCCAGGCGGTGGCGCCCGCATAGGTCTGCGGGATTGGTACCTGCTGCTGCCACGATTTAATACCGGCCATCATCGGGTGTTCAGGCAGTCCTTTGGCCTCCACATAGAGATACGAGTCGTCCCAGCGGACGTTGACGTTCTTGGTGAAAGTCTGGAACGATGTGGCGATCAACGGAGCGCTACCAGGGGCGGCGGCGAGGTAAGTGCTGGTCAGGACGTACTTGACCGAGGGCTGCACAATCACGGTGGCTTCGAAAGGCGTGCGGTACTGGTTGTCTACCGGCGGGATGTGCGCGTGTGCGGCGGTGTGGCAGCCGAGTACGGCGAGCAGGATGGCGGTGGACGGGTGGCGCATGGCTTTGGGTTAGGCTACTATCATAACCGAAGCGACCTTAAGGGAACGTTAAGTCCCAGCTTGGGAAGCGAATCAGCCGCGGACGGCCAAGGCTTCCTCGATCTTGGCGAGGTCGTCCGGCTTGATGATGAGCTTGCCGCCAGCAACGGTCTCCTTGATCTGGCCAGGCTTGCGGGCGCCCACGATGGCGGACGTCACGCGCGGTTGACGCAAGACCCACGCGATGGCGAGTTCCGCCGAGTTGCGTCCATAGCGGTGCGCAATCTCGGCGAGGCTTTTCGCGAGCGCGATATTCTTGGCGAGCAGCGGTTCGTTGAACTGCGGGTCGGCGCGGCGATGGTCGTCGGCCGGGAGGGCGTCGGCCCATTCCTTGGTGACCTTGCCGCTGAGCAGGCCTTTCTGCATGGGGCTATAGGAGACGATGCCGATGTCGTTGGCTTCGCAGTAGGGCAGGAGTTCAGCCTCGATGCTGCGGTTCAGCATGCTGTAAGGCGGCTGGAGGAACGTGACGCGGTGGATGGGCTGGATGCGCTCGAGCTGGGCGACGCTGAAGTTGCTGACGCCGGCGAAGCGGACTTTGCCTTCCTTCACGAGCTCGGCGACGGCGGACCAGCCTTCTTCGATGTCCTCGTCCGGCTGCGGCCAGTGGATCTGGTACATGTCGATCACGTCGATCTGGAGGCGGCGGAGGCTGTCCTCGCATTCCTGTTTCACGCTCGCGCGCTTGAGTCGTGGCACGATCGTGCCGTCGGGATCCCAGCAACGTTCGCACTTCGTGGAGATGATCGGCTTGGTCTTCATCTCCTTGAGGGCGCGCCCGACGACTTCTTCGGAGCGACCGAGGCCGTAGACCGCCGCGGTATCGATCCAGTTGATGCCGACGGCCATCGCTTCGTGGATGGTGCGGATCGAAAGGCCGTCGTCCTGGGTGCCCCAGCCGAATTTCCAGTCGCCGCCGCCGATGGCCCAAGTACCTAGGCCGACGGGCGTGAGATGGAGCGGGGAATTGCCGAGCTTACGAGTCTTCATGGCGGTTCACCTATTTCGGGCAAGGGAAGGGAGGATGTCGAGACTCGGTCGGTGACGGGTGGTAGCGGTAAGCGGTTAGCGGTAGGCGGTTAGGATAAGCTCAAGGAAACCGGAGACCGGATGATTGGCTGGGGTGTCTTATGTCCGCCGTATCCTGTCCGGTTTCCGGTCTCCCTTTTGCTCGTCGGTATTTCCAACCGCCATCCGCTAACCGCCAGCCGCCACCACCTGTTAAGATTCATAAACAAAAAGGGGCCTGGTGGCCCCTTCACCATTTCAACTAGCCCTAGCCCTAGCCCTAGCCCGAGCCCTGGCCCGAGCCCAGAACCAGAGCGGGAGGAGGACGCAGACAATCCCACAACCGCACCCATCGTTACAGCAGAGGCCGAAGCAGCAGACAGCTCAACATGGCCAGTGCTGTTGCGAGGCCCC
>CALQQQ010000232.1 GCA_943332745.1 Opitutus sp. GAS368
CTCGGGAGTGGAGCCGTAGGCTTCGACGACCTCGTAGCCCGGCTGGGCTTTGAGGAGGGCGACTCCGGTGGGCGAGATCTTGTCGGCGACGAGTACCTTGGGCATGGCGATAGCGTGTAAAAGTTTGCGTGAGTCATAAATGCCCGCCCAAGGTAAAGGCAAGCACCTACCCCCATCTGGCTGTCATACGAACTCAGAGCCGACGATGGGCATAATCCGCCAATTCGTAACAATCCGGGCTCATTTCTTCCAGAAAACGGCAGGGATCCAGCGGGCGATAGCCTTCACCGGAGACCGCGAAGCGGGGGGCGAAAAGGAACAACATGTTCTCGGCCCGGGTGCAGGCGACATAGAACAGACGGCGCTCCTCCTCGACATCGCCTTCGTCGATGGCGCGGGTTAGCGGGAGCAGCCCGTCGGCTACCCCTAAGAGGAAGACGATGGGGAACTCCAGTCCCTTGGACTGATGGATGGTGGTGAGGCGGAGCATGTCCTCCTCCGGTTCAGCCTTCTTGTCGGAAGACTCGCCATTAAGGAGGGCGACCTGAGCGACGAGGTCGCCAACGTCGTCGAACTTCGAGGCGAAGCCGATGAGGCCTTGGAGATCCTGTTCGCGATCCTTCCAGTCGGGGAAGATCGTCTTGAGGAAGCCACCGTACCAGCCTTCGATGCAGACGCGGACGGTCTCGGCCGGCGTGCGGGCGACTTTGACGGAGTTCGCATCGGAGGCCGCGACGAATAGGTCGGGCGCAGGAGCGACTGGGCCGGGCTTGGCCTTGGCGGCCTCAAGGCCTTCGAGCATATCTTCCAGGGTGATTGTGAGGTCGTTGAAGTCATCTTTGGCCGTTTCTGGCACGCGCTTAAGCACCGCGTCGGCACGGAGCGCCCGGACCATGCCGCGGCCTTGGGCCTGCTCGGCTTCGCGGGCGGCCTTGCTGATCTTCTCGGCCGCGACGGGCCCGACCTTCGGGAGCAGGCAGAGCAAGCGGGAGAGCGCGACTTGGTCGAGGGGGTTATGGACGAAGCGCAGGTGCGCGAGGATGTCCTTCACGTGCGTGAGGTCGAAGAACTTGTGGCCGCTGGTGATCACGAACGGCACGCCCGTCGCGTTGAGTTCCATCTGCAGGTCGAGCGACTGGTAATGCGCACGGTAGAGTACATGCATGTCCGCCAGGGCGTGTCCTTCGTGGTGCAACTGCATGATCTTGCGGACCACGAGCTTCGCTTGCTGCGACGTGTCGCCGACGGTAAAGACGGTGGGCTGCGGGCCGCGCGCCCGGACGGCCTTAAGGCGGCGGTCGAAGCCCTCGATACGCGGCCGATGGCTGAGGATCTCGTTGGCGAAGGCCAGGATCTCTGGCGTCGAGCGATAGTTCGTGTCGATCGTGTGGATCAGCGTGCCGGGGTGGCGGTTCGGGAAGGCTACGATATTCTCCCAGTCGGCGCCGCGCCAGGTGTAGATGCACTGCGCGTCGTCGCCGACGGCCATGATCTGGTGTTCGCTGGCGAGTAGGTCAATGATGCGGCTCTGCAGGCGGTTCGTATCCTGGAACTCGTCCACGAGGATGTGTTGGAAGCGCTGGCGATAGTGGGCGAGGGCGGCTGGGTCGTTCTCGAGGACGTAAAGCCAGAGGCTGAGTAGGTCATCGAAGTCGCAGAGGTTCCGCTCCTTCTTCGCAGCCTCGTAGCTCGTACAGAATTGCAACAGCTTCTCCGGGCCGCCCTTCATCCAGTCGAGGCGTTCGGCGAGGACATCTGGCAGCGGGCGCAGCGTGTTGCGTGCGTGCGAATAGGCGTCGAGGATGACGGCCGCCTTCGGGTTCGTCTTGTCCTTGATGAAGGCGCCGTCGATCGATTTCACAATCTCGGAGAACAGGTGTTCCGATTCCTTCTGGTCGAGGATGGTGAAGTCTGGCGAACGCGAGGCCACGGCCGCATTACGTCTTAGAATGCGCTGGCCAATGGAATGGAAGGTGCCGCCCCAGAACTGCCCACGCGGGACGCCGGTGAGATCCTCCACGCGTTCGAGCATTTCTTTGGCCGACTTGTTGGTGAAGGTCAGCAGGAGGATGTCCCAAGGATTGGCCCCCTGATGCAGGAGCCAGGCGACGCGGTAGGTGAGGGTGCGGGTCTTGCCGGAGCCGGCGCCGGCCAGCACAAGCGCGGGTCCGCGCGGTGAGGTCACCGCGGCGTACTGCTCGTCGTTGAGCTCGCCGCGGAAATCGACGGGAGGCAGGCCTTCCACGGATTAGCGGGCGGGTCGCTGGCGGCGATCCATCAGGCTGAACTTCACCACTTGTTCGTCGGCGCGGTAGGAAGAGCGGACCAAGGGACCGGACTCGACGTGCTTGACGCCGGCAGCGAGCGCGAAGGTCTTCCACTCGGCGAATTCCTCGGGGGTGACCCAGCGGTCGATGGGCGCGTGTTCCTTGCTGGGCGAGAGATACTGGCCGATGGTCAGGATATCGACGTCGGCCGCGGCGATGTCGCGGATGAGCTGCGCGACTTCGTCTTTCTGTTCGCCGATGCCGAGCATGATGCCAGTCTTCGTGATGAAGTCGCGGGACTTGGCGTGTTTGAGAACCCAGAAGGAGCGATCGTAGCGGGCGGTCTTGCGGATCGGGCGCTGCAGCCGTTCGACCGTCTCGAGGTTGTGGTTCAGGATGTCAGGACGAGCGTCGAGTAAGACGTCGAGATGGACTTGCTCGCCACGGAAGTCGGCCGGCAGTACCTCGATGGTCGTATTCGGGCAACGGTGGCGGGTGGCGCGCACGGTCGCGGCCCAGACGGAAGCACCACCGTCCTTGAGATCATCGCGGGCGACCGAGGTGATGACCACGTGCTTGAGGTTCATCAGCGCGATGGATTCGGCCACGCGGGCCGGCTCGCCGAGGTCGAGTTCGCTGGGTCGGCCGGAGAGCACGGCGCAGAAAGTACACGAGCGCGTGCAGACGTTACCGAGGATCATTACCGTGGCGCTGCCGCGGGACCAGCATTCGCCCATGTTGGGGCACTGCGCGGACTGACAGACCGTGTGGAGCTTGTGCTCGTCGACGTTCTTCTTGGTCTCCAGGAAGTCCGGGCCGCTGGGGAGCTTGGCGCGGAGCCAGTCAGGTTTGCGGGCGGACTCGATCATGGAGGGAGGGCAACATTGCCGTCCTTGGC
>CALQQQ010000233.1 GCA_943332745.1 Opitutus sp. GAS368
AGTGAATACGCCGGTGATAAATATTCGCGTTTTCTAATTTTGGTAGAACCCGCGATCAGTTATCGCCGGGTTCACCAGGTGTAAGGTTTGACTAATACGATAGGCCGTATTGTCGCACAAAAAAATGAACTCTCAAAGAACCGAAAGGGACCTCCTGTTTAAGGGAGGGAGGGCGGACGGTGAAGGCGTTGAGGTATTGGTCAACGTCTTTTTACGAGTTTCTGCATTTTTAAGCGCGGAGCTGGCTCGATCACCGAAACATCCAAGGAACAGCCTTCTGCAAGAGAAGGGAAGTTCCAGATTGGAGATTCCGGCCGTCTGATTCAAGCCGATTTTTGCATTTTTTCACACGGGGCATACATAGTTCAGTATGTTGATTATCAATGAGTTAGAATGAGTTTATTCTAATTTTACAACTTTTTGACTCTTTACTCCTCACGCATCGACCCCGCCGGAACGCCCGCCGCCCTGAATCATGAAGCATTCCAGCCGCCTCAGCCTTGCCCCCAGGGCGCCACATGGCCGGCACACTTATCGCGCGCACCCCCGCATCGCCTCACCTTCTTGTCGTATGTTGTCTTCGGATACGCGTCCGAATGTCTCGTCACCCTCCCTTGGCTGGCTTCAATACGCGAATGCTCCTCCCCACGCTGCTCGCCGCCTTACTCGCGGCGTCCCCCATCATTCCCGGGGTCTCTGTCGATAACGCTGCCGACGACCGACAGATCTTCCGCAAGCTTGAGGCAGCGACCACGGAGCTGGCCGAAAAAGGCGATGTCGCGGTGAAGCGCGAAGTCCGCCTCGAACAATGCAGGCGCACCACCACCTCATCCGTAAACCTCGCGCCAGTATCGTCCACGCAGCTCGACGGCGTCGCGATCTACCGCCTCGCGGCCCAGGCCTCCGTGGTCATCGGCTCCGCCTACAAGTGCGACAAGTGCACGAAGTGGCACCATACGCTCGCCAGCGGCTTCGCGATCAGCGCCGACGGAATCATCGCGACGAACTACCATGTGGCCGCCAACGCCACCGCCGAGGCCATGGGCGTCATGACCGCCGATGGGCGTTTCTTCCCAGTCGTCGAAATCCTTGCGGCCGATAAGCCGCACGATGTCGCTCTCCTCCGCGTCGATGCGCATGGCCTCACCCACCTGCCCCTCCGCGACGACGCTCCCGCCGGCACGGCCGTCCGTTGCTACAGCCACCCGGCCAGCACCTTCGGCTGCATTTCCGAGGGTATCATCACCCGCTACTTCAAGATGAACGAGACAGACCGTAATGGCGCCATCTTCATGCAGACGACGGCAGACTATGCCCGCGGCTCCAGCGGCGGGCCCATCATTGACGGCGCCGGCAATGCCGTCGGCATGGTCGCCTCGACCACGCCCGTCTTCACTTTGCCGCCGACGCACAGCACCACGACCAAGGATGCAAAGCCGATCACGACGAGCCAGCAGATGGTGCGCCATAACTGCGCGACCGCCCGGGCGCTACTGGACCTAATTCGGAAAAAATAAGTCCGTCGCCCGCTTATCAGGCGTGACCAGGGGTGCGCGGATATGCGATGACGTCGCGGATGTTACCTTCCCCGGTGACGAACATCAGCAGTCGCTCGAACCCGAGCCCGAAGCCAGCATGCGGCAC
Source organism: Opitutus sp. GAS368 (assembly GCA_943332745.1). The sequence goes on from CALQQQ010000233.1 coordinate 1,645, forward strand.
GGAGCCGAAGCGGCGCGTATCGATATACCAGCTATAGCTGGCTAGATCCAGGCCGTGCGCCTGCATCGCCATCACGAGCCGATCTAGGCGCTCCTCGCGCTGGCTGCCTCCCACGATCTCGCCGACACCAGGCACAAGAACGTCCATCGCGGCGACGGTCTTACCGTCGTCGTTCTGGCGCATATAAAAAGGCTTGGCGGATTTAGGGTAGTCGTAGACGGTCACGGGGCACTTGAAATGCTCCTCGGTGAGATAACGTTCGTGCTCGGACTGGAGGTTCTCGCCCCAGACGACGGGATACTCGAATTTACGACCAGACTTCAGCAAGAGCTCCACGGCCTCGGTATACGTGACGCGCGCGAAGGGTCTTTCGGCGACGAAACGCAAACGTTCCAACAAGCCTTTGTCGACGTAGGCATTGAAGAATTCGAGCTCGTCCGAACACTGTTCCAAGGCCGTCTTTACGAGGTGTTTCACGAGTTCCTCGGCGCAGCGCATGTCGCCCTCGAGGTCGCAGAAAGCCATCTCGGGCTCGATCATCCAGAACTCGCTGGCGTGGCGACTGGTGTGCGAATTCTCAGCCCGGAACGTCGGCCCGAAGGTATAGACATCACCCAAGGCGCAAGCGAGGGTCTCGCCTTCAAGCTGGCCTGACACCGTCAGATAAGACTGCTTAGCGAAGAAATCGGCAGCCCAGTCGACCTTGCCTTCGGGCGTCTTTGGCGGCGCGGACGGGTCCAGAGTCGTGACGCGAAAAAGCTCCCCGGCGCCTTCGCAATCACTGGCCGTTACAATCGGCGTGTGTACATAGGCAAAACCGCGCAACTGGAAGAACTCATGGACCGCAATGGCCATGCGACTGCGCACGCGCATCATCGAGCCCAGTCGATTAGTCCGGGCACGTAGGTGCGGAATGGTCCGCAGGAATTCAACGGTATGCCCTTTTTTCTGGAGAGGGAAAGTCTCGTCGGCACGACCGAGCAGCCGGAAGGCCGTGGCCTTGAGCTCCCACTTCTGGCCCTTCGCAGGCGAGGGCACCAATTCGCCCTCCACGCTGACTGAAGAACCCGTCAGTGCCTCCTTAAGGTGTTCCGCGCCCGGAGCAGTGGCGTCGACCACGACCTGCAGATTATTGAAGCAGGAACCGTCGTTGATCTCGACGAAGGAGAATTCCTTCGCGTCGCGTCGCGTACGGACCCATCCGGAAACCGTGACTCCCTTGAGCGGCTGCTCGGCGGCGAGTGCCTGCTTGACCTTGATTCGCATAGGGCAATTTGCACCACCCTGCCCTCCGAAACAAGCGAGAGATGCCCAGCTGGCCCGCCCTCGCCCGTTTTTTCGGGTCGGGCTGGACAAGCCCGCCCCCTTTAACACGCTTCGAACCCTTCACACATGAACGCACTCGAACAGCTTCGCCAACACACCAAGGTCGTCGCCGACACCGGCGACTTCGCCGCCATGAAGGCCTTCAAGCCTCTGGACGCCACGACCAACCCGAGCCTCATCCTCAAG
>CALQQQ010000234.1 GCA_943332745.1 Opitutus sp. GAS368
CCCACATATCTCGCCGGACGGCAGATGGATCGCTTACATCAGCTTCGGCATGGATGTCATCGCCGATGACCATCCCGAGAACCGCGAGGTGATCATTCGTCTCATGCCTGTCGGCGGCGGCCCGATCCGCGATCTGGTCAAGTTGTTCGGAGGCCAGGGCACGCTTAACGTCGCCTCATGGTCGCCTGACAGCAAGAAGCTCGCCTTCGTCAGCGTCACCAAACCCGTGCCTCCGGACTGGTCCTTGCCGGGCATGCCTAAGCCGAACTTCCATAAGCAGGTGCCGCCGCCCGCCGACTTCCATCGTCCGTCGGTCGTGCTCAACCAGCCGATGGGCATCTTCGAGGGCCAGGCCGACGTCGGCGGCCCCCTCCTGCCCGGCAACTGCACGTTCGACGCGCGCACCGGCCGCTACCGGCTGACTTCCGCAGGCTATAACATCTGGTACACTCGTGACGAGTTCCGCTACGTGTGGAAAAAGATGGAAGGCGATGCGACGCTGAGCGCCACCATCGAGTTCCCCTACCAGGAAGGCTATTTCGACCGCAAGGCCGTGCTCATGTTCAGGCAGGACCTGAGCGACGACTCGAAGACGGTCATGGTGGCGTTGCACGGCGGCGGCCTGATCCATCTGGCCCAACGTTCCGAAAAGGGACAGAAGATCACCGAAAGCGCCCGCCTCAAGGCCGAGGGCCGTCCGCTAGACGCCAAGCCTATCCGGCTCAGCATCGCGAAACACGGCGACACCTATGCCTTGTTCGCAAGCCTCGACGGCGAACCGCTCCGGCAGATCGGCACCTCGACGGAACTACGTCTCGAAGGCCCCTTCTATGTCGGCATCGGCTTCTGCTCCCATCAGCCGGTCACCGTCGATAACGCGACCCTGTCAGACGTGACGCTGAAATGATCAGGTCAATGCCCCGCCTCCTCCTGGTCCTTCTGTGCGCGGCTTCCGGCTCCGCCGCCGAACCGAGCCAGAAGCTGACCGTGACGGAAGCGACGGCGGAGACCCGCGCCCTGCTCAAGGGACGCAAGATCTCGGATATCCTGGGCGTGACCCATGTGAACGGACAATATGCCCTCAGCGAGAAGCCTTTCCTCCTCGAGGGAGCCGCCGCTGCGAAGCAACTCGGCTCCAAGGTGCTCAAGCTCTGGTTCTACCCGATCTACGCCGAACAATACGCATGGCATAGTTCGTGGCCGCAAGGCGTGCCCGACCTCGAATCGCTGGCCAAGACGCCCTACTATGAAGCCGTCTTTGCCATGCCCTTCCACACCTACGTCCTAGAGACAGAGGAGTTCGGCCTGCGGAAGAACTTCTGGCAGAAAGGGCTTGGCACGCCCGACCGGGTGAAAGTCCACGCGCAGATCTATCGGCTCACCTGCCACCTGCTCACCCGCTATCGCGACACCGGCAAGACCTTCGTGCTGCAGAACTGGGAAGCGGATAACGTGATGAAGTACGCGCTCAAGGACGCGGCACCGTCGACCTGGGACACGGCCTACCAAGGCATGACGGACTGGATCAACGCACGTCAGGCCGCGGTGGAGCAGGCGCGTCACGACTGCGGGACGGAAGGCGTGCAGGTGCTGCACGCCTTCGAAGTCAACTTCGTGCCGCCCCTGAAAGAGAGACTCGCCGGCAAACCCTATGAGAAAGGCAAACCCCTCGTCGTCGACCGCATCGTCCCGCAGACCCGCTGTGACCTATACAGCTTATCATCCTGGGAAACCTGGGCCCCTGGCAAGGAGGACGGACTCTTCGACCGGCTCGAATACCTGAGATCCAAGACGCCGCACGACGGAATACTCGGGAAAGACAACCTGATGGTCGGAGAATTCGGCGCCCAGGAGGACATGCTCGAAAAACCCAGGAGACACTACCCCGTCTATGAGGGCGATCCGTCCGGCGCCTCCTTCTTTGCGACGCATCAGATGGTCAAAGCTGCCTTACGCGCCAACGTACGCTACCTGGTCTACTGGCAGCTCTACGACAACGACCTGCGCATGGGAGGAAAATACGAAGGCAAAAGACTTCCGGCCGGCGTCATGGCCAAGGCGGACCAATGCGTCGGCAACTGGCTTATCCGCCCAGACGGCTCCCACGTGCCCACTTACGATTATTTCAAAGCCCTGTACAACGCGGAGAAGTGAGCCTTGGGGGGGGGGGCTCGGATGAGGCGGGGAGAGACCCATCCAGATGGCCAACCGAAAACCATCCGCCCCACCCTCTCGGAAGTTCCTTACTTCTTCCGGTAGTACTTCACGTCGTCCAAGGTGACCTTGTTCGACACGAGCAGACGCAGGACCTGCTTGGATTCATGGGCGATGCCGGGAGAACTGAAGCTACCGATCTCCTTGCCGTCCACCGACGCGGTCATGGCACCCCCCAGGATCGTGACATTCAACGAATGCCATTCGCCCACGCTGATGTCGGCAGGGATGGTCTTAGCCTTGGTCTTGATGACCTCCGCATCTTCCTTCGAGAGCTTCCCGGCTTTGCGGGCGTCGTAGTACTTCAGGAGCATCCCGCCGGTCTTCATGTCCTGAAGGGTGACCTTCTTGTTGCCAAAGGTAGCCGCGCAGAGATGGCCGGCGTGCACTTCCTTCAGGGACAGGTCGGCGAAATTCAGCATCAGGGTGTCCTTCGCTTCATGGAACTTGAAACGCATCGTGGCGGTGCCGTCGATGAACTGGAAGTCATGGCCGACATCCACGGCATGGATGGCTTCAGGATGGATATAGATATACATCGTGCCGTCCACGAGATCGACTTCCTTGTTACCCTTCGCGCTCCAGGAGCTGCTGGTCTTCCAGCCGTTGCCCGGCTCGTCCTTCAGCTTCTGGGTCTCGACGCGGTTGAAATCGTCCGAGAAAACAAGGGTTCCGAAGTTCTGTTCAGCCGCTACCGAAAGGGCGAAGCAACAAGCCAACAGAGGAAGGGTACGCATGGGGAGGGGTGGCCGGATACTGAAGCGGGCCAGGCTCAAGCCAAGGGGAAACCGGAGACCGAATGTCTGGCCGTGGGCATACAACCACCTAGGTCGGCACGCAGTGCCGACCCTACCCGATACAACCACAGCATTAATTCCGGTTTCCCTATGCTGCCCCC
>CALQQQ010000235.1 GCA_943332745.1 Opitutus sp. GAS368
GGCCCTGAATCCCGCTCGGTCGTCGGCACGGGCGGCTCCGCCAGCGTGACGCTCTCCGAGCAGATCGTCGTGGACCGCGGCCAGGTCGCGTCCCGCCCGGCCAACCAGCCCCGCGTCGGCCGCGAATTCCGCGCCCGCATCTTCTGGCTGGGCAAAGAGCCCCTCGTCCAGAACAAGACCTACCGCCTGCGCCTGCTCACCCAGAACGTCGACGCGGTCATCGCCAAGATCATCAAGGTCACCGACGCCTCCACGCTTGAATCCAAGGAGGCCGCCAGCGTCCCCCGCGACTCGATCTGCGAAGTGATCGTCCGCGCCACGCGTAATATCGCTTACGATCTGCACAGCGAGTGCCCCATCACGGGTCGTTTCGCCCTCGAAGAAGGCGGCCGCATCCATGGCGGCGGCATCATCCTCGACGCGGTCTCGAAGTCCGAAGCCCCTTCCGGCAAGGTCACCGCCTCCGAACGCGGCGCCCGCGCCGGTCACCCGCCGGCAGTCGTCTGGTTCACGGGCCTCTCTGGCTCGGGTAAGTCGACAATCGCTGAAGCTGTCGAACGTCGTCTCTTCGACGCCGGCCGCAACGTCATCCGCGTCGATGGCGACGACCTCCGCGTCTCGCTCAATCGCGACCTCGGCTTCTCCGCCGCCGATCGCGCCGAAAGCGTCCGTCGTGCCTCCGCCGTCGCCGGCCTCTTCGCTGGCACCGGACACATCACGCTAGTCACCTTGATCGCCCCGTTGGCTGCCGATCGCGCCAAGGCCCGCGCCGCCCTCGCGAACCATACCTTCATCGAGGTCTTCGTGGACGCCCCGCTCGCCGTCTGCGAATCCCGCGACGTCAAGGGACTCTACGCCAAGGCCCGCCGTGGTGAGATTGCCGAGTTCACCGGCATCTCGTCTCCGTACGAAGCCCCGGAATCTCCTGAGGTCCATATCAAGACCGATAAGACTTCCCAGGAGGAAGCCGTCGACCTTGTGCTCAGCGCGATCGACAAGTTCCTTCAAGGCAAGGGCGACGATTGGGAAGTGTAAGCCGCCCAGACTAGAGGCCCGGACAGAGGACAGCGTTTTGGACTGAATCGAGGGCTGAATCGATAAGTACAACTGCGCCTTTCTTGAGGTAGGGTCGGGACCGCGTCACGACATAGCTGCCTTAAATCAAAGGGAGACCGGAAACCGGAAAGAATGCTGAGGACCTACATATACCCCAGCAAACCATCCGGTTTCCGGTCTCCTTTGCCTTGGAATCCGCCCCTTTGACTTCCAGTGCCCAGAGGATACCTTGTGTACATGAAAGTCCTGCACATCGACGCCTCTCCTCGCACGGTACGCTCGGTGACCCGGAAGCTTTCCGCTGGCTTCATCCAAAACCTCCGGCTGCGGTTCCAAGGACTACAAGTCACGCACCGCGACGTCGGTCATCATCCGCCCCCCTTCATCTCCGATGCTTGGGTCGGCGCAGCGTTCGCTCCAGCGGACCATGACGATCCATCGATGAAAGGCATCCTGCACCATTCCGACGCCCTGACGGCCGAGCTGCTCGCCTGCGATACGCTGCTCATCGCCACGCCGATGCATAACTTTTCCATCCCGGCCTGCCTCAAAGCCTGGATCGATCAAGTCGTGCGCACCGATATGACCTTCAAGCTGACCGAGGAAGGCGTCGAGCCACTGGTCAAAGGCAAGAAAGCCCTCATCGTCACCTCCCGCGGCGGTTTCGTCGCCGGCACGGACTTTGATTTCCAGGAGCCCTACCTGCGCAAGATCCTCGGGTTCATCGGCATCACCGACGTCACGTTCGTCCATGCGGAAGGCGTCAACAGCGGCGAGAAGGAACGCGAAGCCGCCATGACCCAGGCCTCCGCCAAGCTGATTGAGTTGGCTAAGAGTTGGTGAGGTAGGGCTTGAGCCAGGGCTATGGCTAGGTCCAGGAAGCATCAGGAATCTTACCGCAGGAACCCAGCCCTAGCCCCGGCCCTAACTCTGGCCCTTAACTGTACTTCAGCTCCACCTTCTTCCCCGTGCGGATCGACTCGTAGATACCGTCGATGATGACCATGTCGCGACGGCCGAGCTCACCGGAGCAGCTCACGGGCTTTTCGTCACGGAACGCGGCGGCGACGCCATCCATGTGGCGCTGCTGCTGGCGGAAGACACCGAAGTCCAGCTTACCCTTGGCCGAGGTCGAAATGTTAAGATTGCGATAGCCGAAGACCGACTTCTCACCCTTAAACCAGCCCTTAGCGCCCGCGGCGTAGAACTCACCACGGTTGGCATCGTAGCCCGACCAGACGTCGGCCACGGCGCCATTGGCGAACTCGAGGCGGAACTCCAAGGCCTGTTCGACCTCGGTGAATAAATCTGGCTGGGTTTTCGGCAGTTCCTTGGCGGTAACGGAAATCGGATTGGCATTGGTCGCCATGCAGCAGGCGTGAATCGAATAGATACCCATGTCCGTCAGTGCCCCGCCACCGGCGAGCTTCTTCTCGATACGCCAAGACTTGCGACGGAGAGTGTAGCCGTTGGCAGTCGTGATCTTCATGAACGGACCAAACTCCTGGGTCTTGGCCAGCCGGACGAGTTCCTGGTGATACGGATCGAAATGGAGGCGGTAGCCGATCGCGAGGCGCTTACCGGCTTTCTTGCCCGCGGCGATCATCGTGTCGCACTCGGCGGCCGAAATAGCCATCGGCTTCTCACAGATGACATGCTTGCCGGCGCCGAAAGCTGCGACGACGTTCTGGGCGTGGATACCGGGAGGCGTGACCACGTAGACGATGTCAATCGCCTTGTTCGCGGCGACCTTGTCCCACTCCTCGTAGGAATAGATATTCGATTCATCGAAGCCGTGAAGCTTCGCGAGCTTCACGCCCTTCTCGCGCGTGCCTGTAATCACCGCCACGAGCTTCACGTTCTTAGTCTCCAGCAGCGCCGGCGAAAGCTCACCATTAGAATAGCCACCCAGACCACAGAGGGCGAGGCCGAGAGGCTTGCCGCTGGCTTCTGCCGCGCGCAGCGCCGGAGCGAGGGCATAACCAGCGGCCAGGCCGCCAAGGGTACCGAGGAAGGAACGACGAGTAGGGCTCATAGGGGTAGGCCTTTTCTAC
>CALQQQ010000236.1 GCA_943332745.1 Opitutus sp. GAS368
CCGTATGCTGACCTTAGAGTTCATCTTGATCGAGGATATCAACGACTCGCTGGAGCAGGCTAAGAAGCTCGCCGTCATCGCCCGCGAGCTGCACGCACACGTTAATCTTATCCCCTATAACAAGGTGGAAGGCCTCCCTTGGGTGCGGCCGTCCCTGACGCGTCAGGACCGGTTCGTGAAGGAGTTACGCGCGCTCGGCGTGACGGCGACGCTACGTCGCGAAAAGGGTCACGACATCGATGCCGCTTGCGGGCAACTGCGACTGCAGACGGAGAAGGCCGAAGCCAGCGGGGCTTCGCCGCCGCCTGCGGCCGCCTAGGCCGTCAGCGCACTTGCGAAAGTCTTGCGGTCCGGCGCCTTGAAGAAGGCGGTGCCGGCGACGAACGTGTCGGCGCCCGCTTCGCGGCATAGCAGGCCAGTCTCGACGTTGATGCCGCCATCGACCTCAAGGCGGAATGTCGCGCCACGACGGGCGCGTTCGTCCGCGATGAAGCGGATGCTATCAAGGACGGAAGGGATGAAGGACTGACCGCCGAAGCCAGGGAAGACGGTCATGCAGAGTACGAGATCGACGTCGTCGAGGTAAGGCAGCAAGCGTCGCGGATCGGCGTCGGGGTTCATCGCGATACCGGCGGAAAGTCCGGCATTCTTGATCGTGGCGATCGTCTTGGCGACATCATGGTCGGCCTCGACGTGCACGGTGAGGCGCTCGGCGCCGGCCTTAACGAACGCGGCAATGAAGCGGTCGGGGTGGGTGAGCATCAGGTGCACATCAAAGTGCAGCTTGGTCAGTGGACGCAGGTCAGCGACGACCTGCGGTCCGAAGCTAATGTTGGGCACGAAGTGCCCGTCCATGATGTCGATATGGAGCCAGGTTAGGCCGGCTTCTTCGACCGCGCGGACACCCTGTGCGAATGCGCCGTGGTCGGCGGCGAGCAGAGAGGGGGCGACGACGGCGGGATTCATACTTACCAAGCGGTCGTCGCGGCTTCGCGGATCTGGGCGGCGATGTCGCCGAACAAGGGCGCCCCAAGACTGAGCTCCTCCGCCGCGGGGTCTCCCGCGACCTGCAGCGTGGCGGTGGACCTGAAGGTGCGGTCTTTGAAGAGCATGCGTTTACCGCCGTCGACCGTTAGGGTGCAGCGTACTTCGAAGGTCACGCGATAGCTCGTGAAAGTATAGGCGTCACCGGTCTTGGTCGTGAAGCCGTCGCGCTGGTAGCGGGTCACTTCCGCGGCGAGCAGCGCGTCACCGGGGCCAATCTTGATGCGCGGATCCGAGGCCAAGGCTTCGACAATCTTACCGTGTAGCACGGCGTGCGTGCCGGTGCGGGAGGTAGAGTTGCGGATCGGGGCGACCTCGATGTGGTGGAAGGCGGCCTTCGGTCCGCCAAGGCGGTAGGCGGAGCAGCCGGATAGGACGGCGACGAATAGGACGAGTAGTCGCTTCATCGGCGTTCGTTATCGGTCGCGGACTTCGGAGCTTCCTTCTTGAAGCCGAGCGCGTCGAGGTCTTCGCCGACGGCCTGTGGCTTGGTTTCGCCGACGACTCGCGGACGCGGGAAGGTCCCGAGCAGGCGGTCTGCAATGGTCTTGGGCGGATTGGGGTCTTTTAGGATGCGGGTGAGGAGTTCTTCTGCTTCCTTGGCCGCCGCGGACTCGGGGGCGATATTGCGGCAGGCGTTAGCCATCAGCTTGGCGCCTTCCGGGTTGTTACGGTCGAAGAAGTAGAACTTGGCGAGTCCCAGGCGGGCCCGGGCGGCGCGGTCGCGGAGGATGGCAATCTGTTCGATGGCCTGCTTGGCGCGGGGGTCGTTGGGGAACTGGTCGGCCAGCGTGCGCCAATGGTCGGCAGCTTCGATCGTCGTGGCCTGATCCCACGCCGGTCCGAGCGACTCCTTGGCGCGGAGCGTGGCGAGCATCTCGAGTGCTTCCGGGGCGAATTTTGAGGTCGGGTAGTCGCTGACGAGGCGTTCCAAAGCATCGTTCGTCTTTTCGGTCAGGCCACGCTCCTTGCCCAGACGCGCGGTACGAATCAGGCATTCGTCGGCGAGGGGTCCGTTCGGGGCGAGGCGGACGGCCTTCTGCCAAAGTACGATGGCTCCTTCCGGATCGCGGAACCAGGGGAACCAGCCGCCTAGCTTCCGACGTTCGCCGGCGGCGAGACGGTTAGCGATTTCGAACTGCAGCTTCACGGCGTCGGCAAAACCGGCGAAGCTCGAATGGCGGGCGTAGAGGTCGTCGATCAGCTCGGTGGCCAGCTCGAACTCGTGGCGGGTGGCGTTGAGGCGGGCGCGTTCAAGGATGGAGACGGCTTCCGCTTCGGTGCCGGCGTTAGCTTCGCCGATGGTGGTCCACGCGCCGATGGCTGAGCCGATGCTTCCGTCGGCCGCTTCCTGCGAGGCGTGGTTCATCGCGAGCAGTACGACGGCAAGGCGTGAGGTTGGAGTCACGTCGACTGTGGTGCCGGGCTTTACTCGCCAGGAGCCCTCGAAGCGGACGTACTCCGCACGGGCGATGGGGCCGAGCAGGAGCGCGACGGCGAGGAAGGATTTAGCGAGATGGTTCATGCCAGCGGAGAAGGGTTGCGCCCCAGGTGAGACCGGCGCCGAAGGCGACGATGAGGACGAGGTCGCCGTGCTTGACCTTGCCGTCTTTCCAGGCTTCTTCAAGCGCAAGAGGAATCGAGGCCGCGGAGGTGTTGCCGTAGCGCTCGAGGTTCGAAGGGAAGCGGTCCATACCCACGTTGAGCTGGCTCGCGACGGCCTCCAGGATACGGCTGTTCGCTTGGTGCGGGATGAACCATGCGACCTGTTCTGATTTCACGTCGCACTTGGCGAGGACGCGTTCGCAGGATTCCGCCATCACGCGCACGGCGTGGCGGAAGACTTCCTTGCCGTTCATCCGGAGGAAGTGCTTGCCGTCGCGGAGGGAGTCGGCGGTCGCCGGGGCCGCGGAGCCGCCGCCGACGCAATGGAGCAATTCGGCGTTGTTGCCGTCGGCGCCGAGCAGGTTGCCGAGCAGGCCGACGTCCTTTTCCTTGGTGGTCTCGAGCAGGACCGCGCCGGCTCCGTCGCCGAAGAGAACGCAGGTCGTGCGGTCAGACC
>CALQQQ010000237.1 GCA_943332745.1 Opitutus sp. GAS368
CGAAATCTATACCAAGGAGGCCGTCGACTTCATCGGCCGCAACAAGGACAATCCCTTCTATCTCTACTTCGCCCATAACGCCGTCCACACGCCAATCTATCCCGGCGCGGCCTTCGCCGGCAAATCTCAGAACGGTCGCTTCGGCGATTGGGTCGAGGAAGTCGATTGGAGCGTCGGTCAGGTGCTCGACGCGCTGCGCTCGCAAGGTCTCGATAAGGATACGCTGGTGGTCTTCACTTCCGACAACGGCCCGTGGCTGACTAAAGGTACCGACGGCGGCAGCGCTGGCCCTCTGCGCGGCGGCAAGGGTTCGACCTGGGAAGGCGGCGTGCGCGTGCCGACGATCGCCTGGTGGCCGGGCCGTGTTCCCGCTGGTTCCGTGAATGACGCCGTCGCCGCCACAATCGACCTCCTGCCGACGTTCGTCTCCCTTGCTGGTGGCACCGTGCCCGCGACGCCGGTCATCGATGGCCGCGACATCACATCGATCCTGCTGGGTCAGTCCAAGGAGTCGGCGCGCGAAGCCCATTTTTATTTTTCCGGCTACGACCTACAGGCCGTCCGCCAAGGACGCTGGAAGCTCGCGCTCGTGCCGCAACCGGAAGACATGGGTAAACGGGCCAAAACCCCGCCTGGCCTGCGTCTTTATGACCTCGACGCCGAGATCGGCGAGCAGACCGACGTCGCCGTGCAGCATCCGGAGATCGTCGCGAAGCTGAAGGCGCTCGCCGATAAGATGTCGGCCGAGATCGGCGGCAAGACGCCGACTGCTCGTCGCCCTGCCGGTGAAGTGAAGGGCGCAAAGACCCTTTATCCGATCGATAATATGCCGAGCGTTGTCAAGAAGTCCGCTGACCTGAAGCCGACGTCGCTCGCGCAGGCGAAATCTGGCGACACCATCGCCTCCGCCGCCGCACCGCAGGTCGGTCAGCGCGCCTTCACCATCGCCGTCACCGTCGCCACCGCGCAGCGCGACGCCGTGATCGTCGCGCAAGGCGGACTGATTGGCCATGCGCTCTATCTCAAAGGCGGACGCGTCGCGTTCGCGGTCCGTCATGGCGCGGATGAAGTCGTCGAGATCTTTTCACCCGCCGAGGTCAAAGGAAGTTTCACCGTCACCGCGAGCCTCGCTGCCGATGGCACGATGAAGCTCGTCGTCGCTGGCCAGGATACCGCGACGGGTAAGGCTAAGGGCGTGCTGCCGCGCCAGCCGGCCGAGGATTTCTGCGTCGGACATGATAACGGCAAGCCCGTCGGAATCTACGTGCCGGCGCCGCCGCTGCAGGGTGCGATTACGGAACTCTCCTTCACGTCACGCTGAAAGGCCATGCGAGTTTAGGCCCGTCTCTATTGGCCTTTATCTCTCGGGCGGGTTTCGCCGCCGAGAGGGCCCTGAAGAAATTTCAGGAAGCCCAGCCGACCAACACGCAGGCGCGGAAGAAGAGGTAGCCCAGCGTGAGCGTGATCGGAATCGTCAGGACCCAGGCCCAGACGATACGGCCGACGAGACCCCACTTGACCGCATCGAAGCGCTTGGTGGCGCCAACTCCAAGGATAGAGGTCGAAATCACGTGCGTCGTCGAAAGCGGAATGCCGAGTTCAGAGGCCCCCGTAATGGTGATGGCGGCAGCGGTTTCGGCGGCGAAGCCGTGGACCGGCTGCAGCTTCACCATCTTGTGGCCCATCGTGCGGATGATCTTCCAGCCGCCGGCGGCGGTGCCCGCGGCCATCGTGATGGCGCAGAGCACGATCACCCAGTAGGGCGCGTGGTCGACGACGCCCTTGGCGTTGAGCTCGGGCTTCAGGCCGGCGGCCCAGGACGGCGCGTGGGCCGGATCGAAGGCGCCGGAGGTCGCGCCGACAATGAGGGCGAAGGTGATGATGCCGACGGTCTTTTGGGCGTCGTTAGAGCCGTGCGAGAACCCCATCAGCCCAGCCGAGACCAGTTGCAGCTTGCCGAAGCCCTTGCTGACGATGCTGGGTCGGACCGATAAGCGCACAATCAGCATGGTGAGCAGGGCCATGAAGATCACGCCGAGCGTGAAGCCGATGAACGGCGAGATGAGCATCGGCTTGATTAGCTTAGGCCAGAGACCGACGGTCTTGCCGGAGGCGTCCGTCGCGGACCAGATGAGGCGGCCCCATTCGAGGTGGGACTGGCCTAGCACGCCGCCGCAGAGGCCGCCGACGAGCGCGTGGGAGGAACTGGACGGGATGCCGTACCACCAAGTGAGGAGATTCCAGACGATGCCGCCCATCAGGCCGCAGGCGATGGCGAGCTGCGCGACCTGGAATTCGGCCGAGACGTTGATGTAGCCCGAGTAGATCGTCTTGGCCACCGCGGTGCCCCAGAAGGCCCCGATGAGGTTAGTCACGGCCGCGAGCATGATCGCCTGTCGTGGCGTCAGGACGCGGGTCGAGACGACGGTCGCGATGGCGTTGGCCGCGTCATGGAAGCCGTTGATGTACTCGAACACCACGGCCACCACGATGACCAGCACCATCAGCAGGAAGGGATCCATAATAGCCGGAGGCGAGGCGCGGGCTTAGGCGTACTTGAGGGCGATCTGGAACACGACCTTGCCGGCATCGCGGCAGTGGTCGATCGCGCGCTCGAGGAGTTCGTAGATGTCTTTGAGGACGACGACTTCCTTGGCGTCGACGTTGCCTTGGTAGAGGTCGCGGAGGAGGCCCACCATCAGGCGGTCGGCGTCGCCTTCAATCGTCTGTAGGGTCTCGTAGTCATCCTGGATTTCCTCTACGTTCGAAAGCTTGCGCAACTTGCGGACGAGGCGGGCGGTGACTTCGGTGGCCTGCTCGAGCATGCGCACCTGCTTGTCGACGATATCGGTCGAGAATTGAGAGGGGCAGATAGCGAGGCGTTCGCCAATTTTCTCGCAGGTCTTCGGGATCTTATAGAGGGCGTTGGCCAGAGCTTCGATGTCTTCGCGCTCCAGCGGGGTCACGAAGGTCTTGCAGAGTTCCTGGGTGATGGAGAGGCCGATGCGTTTGTCGACGCGGCGGGCGACGACGAGTTCAGTGAAGCATTGCTCGAAGGCCGGCTTGCCGACCTGGGCGTAGAGCTTCGAGAGC
>CALQQQ010000238.1 GCA_943332745.1 Opitutus sp. GAS368
CGTCAACCCGGTGCAGATGAACTTCGACACCAAGGGCCGCCTCTGGATCGCTTGCTGGCCGACCTACCCCGAGACCAGCCCGACGACCAAAGTCTTCGACAAGCTCATCGTCCTGGATCTCGACCCGAAGACCGGCAAGGTCCTCAAGTCGACCACCTTCCTCGACTGCCTCAACTGCCCGACCGGCTTCCAGTTCTATAAGGATGGCGTCATCCTCATCCAGTCCCCCGACATCTGGTACGTCCGCGACACCGATGGCGACGGCAAGGCCGACTGGAAGGAACGCCTGCTCACCGGCATGGACGCCGCTGACTCGCACCACGAGACGAACTCCATCTGCTATGAACCAGGAGGCGCCATCTACCTCTCCGACGGCGTATTCCACCGCACCCAGGTCGAGACCTTCAACGGCGTGATGCGCAACACCAACGGCGCCATCTACCGCTTCGAGCCGCACACCAACAAGCTGTATCGCCACACGCCCTACGGCTACGCCAACCCGCACGGCCGCGTCTTCGATTACTGGGGTAACGACATCATCACCGACGCCACCGGCAACTCCAACTACTTCGGTCCCGGCTTCTCCGGACACCTCGACAGCGGCGCCCACCCCGGCTTCAAGCAGCTCTGGAACCGTCCCTCGCGCCCCTGCCCCGGTACCGCCATCCTCAGCAGCCGTCACTTCCCCGACGACTGGCAGGGTACGTTCCTCAACACGAACGTGATCACCGTCCAAGGTATCTTCCGTGCGAAGCTCACCGAAGACGGCGCCGGTCTCAAAGGCGAGACCATCCTGCCGAACCTGATTGAGACCGACAAGGAGAAGGCCGGTAACTTCCGCCCCTCCGGCGTCGCCGTCGCCCCCGATGGTTCGCTCTACGTCATGGACTGGTCCCAGATGCTCATCGGCCACCTCCAGCACCACCTGCGCGATCCGAACCGCGACCACCAGCACGGTCGCCTCTATCGCCTGACCTATCCGTCCCGCCCGCTGCTCACGCCTAAGCAGGTCGACGGCGAGTCCGTCGAGAACCTCCTCGCGCTCCTCACCGAGCATGAAGACAACGTCCGCCAGCGCGCCAAAATCGAACTGCATAAGCACGACTCCGCCAAGGTGATCGCCGCCACCCAGAAGTGGGCCAAGCAGTTCGACCCGAATAAAGTCGAGGACGCCCACCACCTGCTCGAAGCCCTCTGGGTCCACCAGTGGCACGACTTCGTGAACCTCGAACTCCTCGGCCAGTTGCTCAAGTCGCCCGAGCCCCGTGCCCGCGCCCAGGCCGTGCGCGTCGCCATCTATCAGCGCGACCGGATCCCGGATGCCCTCGCGATCATGGAGAATGCCGTCAAGGACGCTAACCTCCGCGTCCAGCTCGAAGGCGTCCGCGGCCTGAGCTTCTTCCGCGGCCAGAACACCGAGCGGGCCATCGCCGCCGCCGCTTCACTCAAGGGCGCCAAGGATTACTACATCGCCTATTGCCTCCGCCAGACGATGAAACAGCTCGAGTCCCTCCCCGAAGGTAAGGGCAAGGTGAACCTCCGCGACTTCGCCGACCCGAAGGAAGCCTCCTACGGTCCGACCGACAAGAAGCTCTCTGCCGCCGACAAGAAGCTCTACGACAAGGGCAAGGAAGTCTACTTCCGCGAAGCCCATTGCGTGACCTGCCACCAGGCCGATGGACGTGGCGCCGAGATGCCCAAGGAAGCTGGCAAGCCCGTCCGCGGTGCCTACCCGCCCCTCGGTCGCACTCCAGGCTACCCGTCTAACGGCTGGCTCGAAGGCGACGCTGACCGCTCCATCAAGATCGTCCTCAACGGCCTCTACGGTGCTCAGATGGTCGACGGCAAGACCTACGGCGACATCACCACCGGACAGCCCGTCATGACCGGCCTTGGCCAGCTGATGAACGACGAGGAAGTCGCCGCCGTGATCACCTACGTCCGCCAGTCCTTCGGTAATAACCTGCCGCCCGTCAAGGCCGCCGAGGTCAAGAAGGTCCGCGCCGAGATCAAGGACAAGAAAAACGCGCCTTACACCGTCGAGGAAGTGCTTAAGCAGCACCCGCTCGGCGTCCCGGCCAAGGCCGAGCCGGCCAAGAAGAAGTAAGTTTCTTGCTCCCCTGCTCCCTCAAAGGGCGTGCCGATCCGGCACGCCCTTTTTCGTGCCTGTCAATAACTTGACCGGCTATGACGAGCGGTCCGCTTGCCTCTGGCATGAGTTCGGCAAAAGTATTGGCATGAGACCCGCCCTCTGGAAGGCCGTCGCCGACCACCTCAAAATCCATGACTCGGCCTATCGCCTGACGGCGCGGGACGACTTCAACGCGCGCGCCTCGCTGAAAGGCTCGACGGCGGTCGTCCGCGGCTTCTACCAGCCGCGCGAAGGCGACGTCCCCGGCGAGGCGACGGTGACGCTCACGCTCGACGCCCAGTCGGAACTCGGCGCCATTGCCGCCTTCCTGTCAGACCAGAAGCGCTACGCCAAGAAGCTACCCTCCACGCTGCACTTCTCGCAGGAGCTTTCGCATCGCCGACGCGACGGCCTCGGCGAAGCGCGCCTGACCTTTAAGGCCAACGTAGTCTCCTGGCATGACAAGAAGCTCATCGAGCGCCTCTCCCTCTTCTACGCCAGCAGCGCCCACTCCCTCTTCCAGCTCCACGCGGAACTCATCGCCGCAGGGGAGTGAACGGCCGCGGAGCGACTGGGGAAGACTGAGTGGATGACAGATGGCAGATGACTGAATCGACGAGAAAAGCGGAGTCGCTTCAGGTGGCGGGTGGCAGCCCCGGGTGGCAGGTGGCGGGCGTTACACGATGCCTTGGGTAGGGCGGGCTCTCCGAGCCCGCCGATGACCAAATCGAGATTCGTACCTCCGTCCGCAAACGGACGGCTCGGAGAGCCGTCCCTACCCACCGCCCACCACTTCAATTCTTCATTTCCCTTCCCTTTTGACCCGACCGGGGCTTAAAAAGACCCCTTCCCTTTTCCGTCCATGACCTCCGCCCAAGTCCGCCAATCCTTCCTCGATTTCTTCAAATCGAAGCAGCACTCGATCGTCCAGTCGTCGAG
>CALQQQ010000239.1 GCA_943332745.1 Opitutus sp. GAS368
CATTGCCATTGGTAGGGCGGGCTATCCGAGCCCGCCGTTGACCCACTCAACCTCCGCATCTCCGTCTGCGAACGGACGGCTCGGAGAGCCGTCCCTACCCTGCGCGGCGGAGTCGCGAGGTGGAAGCGGTTGGCGGTTAGCGGTTGGGACTGCAACCGAGGCAGATCCAAGTTGCGCGAGATGAAGTCAGACCCCGTCGCGTTAGGCTTTCTTGACGTAGCAGGCTTTGAGGCCGATCTGGGCGCCGTCGATCTTGCAATCGATCTCGTGATCGCCGTCGACGAGGCGGATGTTCTTGGCCTTGGTGCCACCCTTGAGCGTGCCGGCGCTGCCACGTAGTTTGAGATCCTTGATGAGGACGACGGTATCGCCGTCGGCCAAGACCGACCCGTTGGCATCCTTGACGACGCGAGGTCCGTCTGCGGCCGGAGCGCCCTCCCCTAGTTCAGCCGCGGTCTTTTCCCATTCATGCCCGCAGGTCGCGCATTCCCAGAGGGTGGCATGCGAGATGATTTCGGTCATGGTGCATTCGGGGCACGGGGGAGGCAGAGGGGGCATGAACGGTAAGATACGACTCCAAGATACAAACAACGAGAGGTAAGAAGTTAAATCGTTTCGGGTGGCGGGTGGCGGCCCCAGGTGGCGGGTGGCGGGAGAGGCAGCGCTAGGGGTGTTCTTTGTTCTTGGTTCGTTGTTTTTTGCAGTGGTCTCAAGGTAGGGCGTGGCGGAGCCGCGAGGTGATAGCGGTTGGCGGTTAGCGGTTGGGAACGCAGAGAGCGGCGGCCAGCCAAGGATGGCCAGCCCTACCCGAGGCAGAATGAAGAACTCAAAGGGGGCACCATAGGGAGACCGGATGATTGGCTGGGGAATATGACCGCAGCATTAATCCCGGTTTCCGGTTTCCCTTCGGGTATATTTATCCCCAAGGATTCAGTTTCAGTTTTTCGAGCTGGGCGCCGGGGAGTCCGAGGAGGCATTCGCCGACTTTGAGGCGGCTGAGATCGGTGCCGAGCTGACTGGCGGGCGTGGCGAGAGGCTGGCCGAAATGATTGAGCGGCATGGGTCGATCGCCGGAAATCTGACGCGTGGGGTCAGTCGAAAGCAGCGCTTGCGACATGATCTTGAGGCAACGTTTGAAGAAGTGGTAAAAGCACACGTGGGTGCTGAAGAGCGCGAAGAGATCGTCGTCGAGCGCGCTGGGCGACTGGCAGGTGACGACGAGGGTAAAGCCGTTCTTGACGGCTTCGCGCAGGAGCGGACCAAAGGTGGACAGCGCGGAGGACTGGTGCGAGATATCGACGACGAGGAAACGTCGGGCAGCACGGCTAGGCGGATTCTTGATGAGCTCGACGTACAGTGAGCGCATGAGGAGATCAGCCATGGCGTCGCGTCCGGCGCGCTCGCAGGCGAGCGTGGCGATGGCGGAGGAGGACAGGAGATTCGGTGCCGGCGAGGCGGCGTTGGGGCTGGAGACGCCAAAGGTCTCTTCGCCATAGACCTCGCGACGGAGGCCTTTGATCTTCGCTCCGATGACGTCGGCATAGTCGATGACGAGCACCTGGGCGCCGGCAGCGACGAGTCCGGGGACGATGGCCTCGCGCAGGAGATGGGATTTACCGGCACCAGGGGCGCCCGAGATCAGCACATGCCCGCCCTCGATCACCGCTGAGGTGTGATTAAGGGTCCAGACTCCTAAATTCATAGGGGGCATGCTGGCATGGTGAACGGCTGCGAAGCAAGAGCGGTAAATGGAGGGGGCACGTGGGCACGGTGACATGGGGACACGGGGCACAAACGAGAGGCCCGGAGGCTCAGAGGCTTGGTTGAACAGAACGAGGCAGACTAGTTGATCGGTTGATCAGTGGGCCGGTTGGCCAGACCACCACTAGCTGGTAGGTTGACAAGTTGACACGTGGGCAAGGGAGGCAAAGAGACCGTGCAAAGGTGAAACCTGAGCCAGGGCTAAGGCCAGGGCTGGGGCTAGGTAGACAAAACAGAGGCAACACTCCGGGTGGCGGGTGGCGGCCCCAGGTGGAGGGATATGCAGTGCAAAGGTGCAAATCGGAGCGGTGCTCCTGTGCAAAGGTGCAAAAGTGAGAGGCAGAGCTAGGGCTAGGGCCAGGGCTGGGGCTAGTTAGTCGATGGAGATATTTCGTTTCGGGTGGCGGGTGGCGGCCACTGGTGGCGGGTGGCGGGGGTATCTATTCAGTCCTCGATGCAGTCCTCTACGCAGTCATCGATTCAGTCATCCATCCTACCGGATGCTATGTCGTGACGCGTCCCTACCCTGCTTCGCAACAGATCACCATTACCCATGCCAGCTCGCGACGAAGTCGCGCGTGCTTCGCAGCATGTCACCATGCCAGCGGATCCCCGCGCGTCGGCTTACTTAGCCGACGCGTTATAGATCTTGAGATCGTCGAACTGGCCGGTGTGGCCGGGAGTCGAGCCGGCGACGCCGAATTCGTAACGGGTCTTGGTGGCGTGGGCGATGCCGGACGACTTGAGGTAACCGACAGGCTTGCCGTCGAGGACGACGCGGATCTGGTCATCGACGAACTCGACGACGAGGGTCTGCCATTCGCCCGGCTTGACGTCGGCGGGGAACGTGGCGGAGCGACCAACGAGGAGTTTCTGGCCTTCAGCCTTGGTGGCGGGATTGAGGAGTAAGGCACGGGTCTCGTTCTTCATGCCGCCGTCCTTTTCGTCGATGATCACGACGGTGCCCTTCTTCGTCTTGGCGTCATAACGAACCTGCGCGCGGCAAATGTGGCCGTAGTGGCAGCCCGTGAATTTACGGTCGTCGAGTTCGACGTCTACCATCGAGGCGCCGTCGAGCTTGATGCGGCATTCGACGATGGAGTCCTTGTTCGGGACTTCGAGGCCGTAGACGGCGGCGTGGGCGGTGATGACTCCCTTGCCATCCTTGGTCGGCTCGGCCTTCACGCGGGTCTGGGTGCCCAGCAGGGCGCCATCGGCGACCTTGAAGGTATCGACCACGCGGACCCAGCGCTTGTCGGCCTTGCCGGAGAAATCGTCGGAGAAGAGCAGTTCGCCCTTCTTGGCA
>CALQQQ010000240.1 GCA_943332745.1 Opitutus sp. GAS368
CATAGATATAGCGGAGAGAGATCTCTACTTTCTTGTTGTTGGGAATGTCTACGCCGAGGATTCGAGGCATGGTGTCCGTGCTGTTTGGAAGGTGGGAAAGAGGTCGGAACTTGGAGGTTCTGGTGGGATTTGAAAGCAAAAAATGCGGTTTAAACGAGGGTCAGGATTTCGGCCCCGCTTTCGGTCACTAAAACGGTGTGCTCGAAGTGCGCGGAGACCTTGCCGTCGGCGGTCCGGGCGGTCCAGCCGTCCGAAGCCATGATGATTTTATGGGAGCCGAGATTCACCATGGGCTCAATGGCTAAAGCCATGCCAGGCAATAATTTAGGTCCAGTTCCAGCCTTGCCATAGTTGGGAATTTGGGGCTCTTCGTGCATCTTGCGTCCGACGCCATGGCCGACGAAGTCCCGCACGATACCATATCCCCCAGGGGTAAGCGCTTCCTGGATGGCCGCAGAGATGTCCCCTACCCTGTTGCCAGGCTTCACGGCAGCGATGCCGGCTAGAAGGGACTTTTCCGTGTCCAAGCAAAGTTGGCGGGCCCGGGGTTCGACCGACCCGACCATGATGGTCCGGGCATTGTCCCCGATGAAGCCATCGCGACGAACGACCACGTCCAAAGAGACCAGGTCGCCGTCCCGGATGATACGGTCGGCGGCACCAATCCCATGGACGATCTCGTCGTTGAGGGAGATGCAGACGTAGCCGGGGTAGCTGAGGCGGCCGACCACATAGCCGTGGCAGGCGCTTTCGCAGCCATGTCGTGCCATCAGTCCGCGGGCGGCGGAATCCAAGCCAGCCGTGGAGATACCCGGAACGACGAGGGTTGAAAGATCGTGAAGGACCCGAGCCGCCGCGATACAGGCGGCGCGCATGCGACTCACGTCTTCGGCCGACTTCAAATCAATCATCCCAGAAAAAGCTTAGCGAGCAAACGAGCCCCAATGATTCAGCCCCCAGGCGATGACGCCGAGGGTGAACAGGAACAAGCAGGTCTTCTCGAGAGAACTGAGGGCGGAAACTTCGGAGTCAGTACGGAGGCCGGCGGCAGGCACTGGAATGCCTCCGATGCGTCCCTTCTTCAGGAAGCCTTCGTAGTTACGCTGCAGCAGATAGGTCTCCACCTGACGCATCGAGTCGAGCATCACGCCAACGGTGATTAGACCGCCCGTACCGCCGAGGAACGTCGCGAGCCGCATCGGGAAACTGAACTGATTGATGAACAAGTCGGGCATCAATGCGATGACCAGCAGGAAGATCGAGCCGGCCAGCGTGAGGCGGGTCATCACGAAATCCAGGAACTGGGCGGTGTGCTCGCCGGGACGGACGCCGAGGATGTAGCCGTTGTTCTTCTTGAGGTCGTCGGCGATCTGTACCGGGCGGAACATGATCGAGATCCAGAAGTAACTGAAGCCGAAGATGAGGACCGAGTAGACGGTGTAATAGAAGGCGTTACTGCGGGAGAAGTATCCAGCCAAGTCATGCAGGAAGGTGAGCGTCGGGAAATAGGTGGCCAGCGGGTTCAGCAGCATGGGCGGGAAGCTCATGATGGCTCCAGCGAAGATGACCGGCATCACGCCCGCGTAGTTGACCTTGAGGGGCAGATAGTTGGTCTGCGCACCGTACATCTTTCGGCCGACCATGCGCTGCGCGTACTGGATCGGGATTTTGCGAACAGCCTGATTAATGGCAACCATCGCCGCGGTCACGGCAACGAAGAGGAGAATCATACCGGCGGCCTTCTCCCAGCCGTGGGAGTTGACGGCGGCGGCACCGATCTTACCGCCGAAAGTCATATCGACGAAGGAAGTGAGAGCGCCAGGGAGATCGGCGAGGATGCCGATGGTGATAAGAACCGAGGTGCCGTTACCGATACCACGCTGGGTGATCTGCTCGCCAAGCCAGAGCATGACGATTGATCCGGAAGTCAGAAGGCAGACGCCGAGGCAGACGAAGAGCGGCTTGTTTATAACATCCACGACAATGGTACCGGTGAAGTTGCCCAGACCGAGAGCCTGGCCGACCTGCTGCGGATTGCAGAAGGCGCCGAGGAGCAACGCCGACTGGACGACAGCGATGAGGATGGTGAGGTAGCGCGAGTACTGGGCGACCTTCTGACGACCGATTTCTCCTTCTTGCTGGAGCCGCGCAATCGACGGCACGACGGCCGACATCAACTGCATGATGATGGAAGCACTAATATACGGCATGATGCCCAACGAGAAGACCGCCCCCTTGAGGAGCGCGCCGCCCGTGAACATGTTGTACATCGCCACCACTCCGCCCGACGACTTGTCGGCCATGGAGTGGTAGTAGTCCATAATGTCCTTCGGGTCGATACCCGGCAGCGGGATGTTCGCTCCGATACGGGCGACGAACACCAAGGCCACGGTAGCAATCAGCCGGGCCCTGAGCTCAGGGATCCTCCAGCAGTTGGCGAAGGCCGAGAACATCGAGGACAGGGGCGAGCCGAGGCTCACTCAGCGGCGGTGGCCGACTTCTTGATTTCGATTAGGACCGCCTTGCCGCCAGCTTTCTCAATCTTCGCTTTCGCGTCCTTGGAGAAACGGTGGGCCTTGACGGTGACGGCGCGCGTGAGCTCGCCGGTACCGAGAATCTTGAGGAGAGGGGCGGACTTGCGCAGGACGCCGGCGGCGACGAGTTCCTCGAGGCCGAAGGTCTTACCTTCGAGCTCTTCGAAATCACGCACGTTAAGCACAGCGTACTCGATGCGGTTGACGTTCTTGAAGCCGCGGTGAGGCAGGCGACGGTAGAGGGGCATCTGACCACCTTCGAAGCCTGGGCGATGGCCACCGCCAGAGCGGGCCTTCATGCCTTTGTGACCACGACCAGAAGTCTTGCCGTGACCGGTACCGCGGCCGCGGCCGAGGATCTTATGGCGGTGAGTGGAGCCCTTGATTTTGGGCAGAGAGTCGAGTTTCATGTCTGTGTGTTCCGCTTAGGCGCGGAGAGCCTTGATTTGTTCGAGGGTACGGAGCTTGGAGAGACCGTCCAGAGTGGCCTTGACGACAGCCTGGGGATTGTTGGATCCCATGGACTTCGAAAG
>CALQQQ010000241.1 GCA_943332745.1 Opitutus sp. GAS368
CCAAGTAATCTCTCGCGAGATTCACGCCAAAAGGCGCTCCGTAAGGAGCGCCTTTTTTGTTGCCCGCGTTTTTGCATGATGCGCGGCGCGCCGACAGGCACGGTTTTTCTTGCACGCGCCGACGCTCGCGGAATGAATGCATGTCCGCAATCCGCCCGGGTGGCGAAATGGCAGCCGCAGCGGACTCAAAATCCGCCGCCCTCTAAAGGCATGAAGGTTCGAGTCCTTTCCCGGGCACTTGCGATGATGATCGCAGGCGACGCGCAAGCGCCGCCTGCGACACTTCGTTCAGCGCGCCCAGGCGACAACGCCGGCGAGCGCGAACGATAGCATGAGCGCAAAGATGAACACCGACGCGCAGCCGCGATTCGAAAATCGTTCCTTATACGAAAGTCCGCTACCAGGAATCCCGACCGTGCCATCGACGCGATCCTTGCGTACGTTGACCGTCGCCCCCGGACGTCCGGCGGACAACGAGGTACCGGTCTTCGAGAGATTGATCCGAAAGAATTTCCCGAGCGGGATTGATTTACGGAAACGGAAGAAACCCATCGAACCCAAATTAGGGGCTCCCTCTCCTGCCGCAAGCCCCGCCCGACCCGGCGGGAAGCGGGCGCTTTTATGACACTCTCCCATCCACGGTGGACTTGCTTTTACTGGCCCCACCACCCATAGTGCCTCCAGTTCATTATCAGACGCATTACGAGCAGGACGGGCGAAAGCCGAACCTGCACCAACCGAGCCCAACAGGGCCGCGGTGGTTATCGGAGCCGAAAGGCGCCGAGATGAGAGCCGAAAGGCTAACACCCCAATCCCTCGTGGATTGATCGTGATGCGCGCCTCTTTCACCGCCGCCCACCATGATCAACACCCACGATACCGCCGCCCGCCCACCCGCCCCCAAGCTGTCCATCCGCGTCAGCGAGGATAACCGCCAGCACCACCTCTGGAACAACAATGGGACCTGGTGGCTGCACTATACCGAGCACCTCCCGGACTTTACCAAGCGCCGCGTCCGCCGTTCACTCCGGACGCACGACCTCGAGCTGGCGATCAGTCGCCGCGATGAATGGCTGCAGGCGGCCGCGGCCTAATCAGAAGCGGGCGCCGATACGCGCGGCCACGCCCCATTGGGCACCGGGTTGAAAGACGCCATGCGTCTCGCCGTCATGCTTGAAGCTATGGCGGGCATAGGCGACCCATTCAGCGGAACCGCGCACGAACCACGTCCCGGACTTTTCCAGGAACTGCGTCACCCCGATCCGAATCGGCACTTCGCCGATGGCAACGGCGCGCGAACCGTAGCTGCCGTCGGTGAGCGCGAAGCTCAAGGTTTCGTAGGCGACCGTAAGGTCGACCGTGGTCGCACGATCTTCCGTTAAGAAGCCGCGGACGATGATGCCGTTCTGCAGGCCAGTGGTGCGCAACTCGACCTCGGCGTACTTGCACGGCCGCCAGGTGGCTTTGATATAAGGGATGGGCAGGAGGGAAGCCTCGAAGCGATCCTCCAGCAGGAAGCCGAGTGCGACGTCGGTCTCGGGATCAGGGCGCCAGCGCACGGCAGCACCCAGGCCCCAGCGGTGCGAACTACCCAAGCTCACGCCCTCTTCGGCTGCGAACTCCAAGGCATAGATCAGCTGCACCGCATACTTCTGACTCCAATCCCACTGACGGAAACCCGTGACCATGACGTCCGTCGTGTCACCATAAGAACGGTCGGACCCGGCGATCGCCCCGCTGAAACGATTGGCGTACTGATACCACTCGAGGTCGACGGCCCGATCAGGCGTCTGGTAGATTAGCTCCGCTCCAGCGCGAGAACGCCCGAACTCACCGGTGACACCACCGGAATGACTGACGGCATCGGAGTCACGATACTGGTAATCGCTGACGAAAACCCAATTCTTGGCCGGGTTCGGTTCTACTGCCGTTAGTTGTGCGGAAAATAATGCACAAAATAAGACAGCATGCTCAACTTTAAGCAGGCGTTTCATGATTAAAAAATAAATTATCGCGAAATCCTCCTAAGGCAAGCGAGTTAGCCGCCCTGATTATTTTGTGGCACACAATTTGCTTAATAAAACGCATTATGCTTATTTCTGCCATCCCCGCTCCTTCCGCCGGTGATAACGCCTGGGTCCTTGTGAGCTCCGCGCTCGTCCTGATGATGTGCATCCCAGGCCTCTTCCTGTTCTACGGCGGCTTGGTCCGTGGTAAGAATGTGCTCTCCATCGCCGCCCAATGCCTGGCGCTAACCGCGATGGGGGTCCTGATGTGGTGGGGTTTCGGTTATAGCCTCGTCTTTGGTAAGAGCTACGCCGGCAGCCTCATCGGACATATCTTTGGTGGTGCCGAGCACTTTGGTTTCGCCGGCCTTGGCGCCGAGTCGAGCGGCTATGATTCCCGGATATCTGGGGCCACCTTCGCCCTCTTCCAGGCCATGTTCGCGGCGATCACGCCGGCCCTCATCATCGGCGCCGTCGCCGAGCGCATGAAGTTCTCCGCGGTGATGTTCTTCTCCTTCCTTTGGACAATTCTCGTCTATTACCCAGTCGCGCATGCGGTCTGGGGTGTTACCGGAGACTTCTCTGGTATCGCCAACGCCGATGCTTCCTTCAAGGCCGCGGACTTCGCTGGCGGCATCGTCGTGCACATGTCATCAGGCTGGTCTGCCCTCCTCCTCTGCATTCTCGTCGGCCCGCGAGCCGGTTTCGGTAAACGCCCGATGACCCCGCATAGCATGGTGCTTTGCGTCATCGGTACGGGCCTGCTCTGGGCTGGCTGGTATGGCTTCAACGCGGGCTCCGCCCTGGCGGCCGACGGTATCGCGATTCAGGCATTCCTCACGACGACGCTCGGCGCCGCCACCGCCACCCTCGCCTGGGCGGTCGTCGAAAAACTGCATCGCGGTAAGATCTCCGTACTCGGACTGTGCTCCGGCGCGATTGCCGGCCTCGCCACCGTAACCAACGCCGCCGGCTTCGTGTCCGGAGGCTCTGCCGTGCTCATCGGCCTACTCGCCGGAACGCTTTCCTACTGGGCCTGCTCAGTGCTC
>CALQQQ010000242.1 GCA_943332745.1 Opitutus sp. GAS368
CTGGTCATGGGCCATGAGGCCGCGGGCGTCATCACTGGCGTCGGCGCCCAGGTGAAGGGCTTCGCCCCGGGCGATCGCGTGACCTTCGACTCCACGGTCTTCTGCGGCGAGTGCGTCCAGTGTCAGCGCGGCGACGTCAATCTCTGCGATAACCGCCAAGTCCTCGGCGTCTCCTGCGGCGACTACCGCCGCCACGGAGCCTTCGCCGAATTCGTCACCGTCCCCGCTCGCATCCTCCATAAGCTTCCCGCCGAGCTCGGCTTTGCCGAGGCCGCGATGATTGAGGCCGTCTCCGTCGGCGTGCACGCCGTCCGCCTCACGCCCGTCACCCCGGGCGATACCGCCGTCGTCGTGGGTACTGGTATGATTGGCCTCCTGACGCTCCAAGCCGCGAAAATCGCGGGTTTCGCGCAGGTCATTGCCGTCGACACGGAGGACTCGCGCCTCGCCGTGGCCATGGAACTCGGCGCCACGCACAGCTTCAACCCTAAGACCGGTGGCGACCTCACCGAATACGTTAAATCGCTGACCAAAGGGCAGGGCGCCGACGCGGCCTTCGAATGCGTCGGGCTCAACGCCACCGTGCTCTCCGCCATCCACGCCGTGCGCAAGGGCGGCACGGTGACGCTCGTCGGTAATCTTACACCGAAGACCGAGCTCCCGCTCCAGATTGTCGTCACCCGCCAGCTCCGCCTGCAGGGTTCCTGCGCCTCCGCCGGCGAGATCCCGCGCTGCATCGAGCTGCTCGCCACGAAGCAGATCAAGGTCGACAAGATCATCTCCGAGGTCGCCCCGCTTGCACAGGGTGCTGACTGGTTTGCGAAGCTCTACGCCGGCGCCCCTGGCGTGATGAAGGTGATCCTCGCCCCACAAGTCTGACCAATAGAATCAATGGCTTTCTTCGATCTCACGGGTAAGGTTGCCTTCATCACCGGCACCAGCCGCGGCCTTGGCCAGTACTTCGCTCGTGCCCTCGCGCAGGCTGGCGCCGACATCGCGATGTCGAGCCGCGACGCGTCCAAGCTCGCCCCGTTTCGCAAAGAGATCGAGGCGCTCGGCCGCCGCACCTGCGGGGTCGACCTCGACGTCCGTGATCACGCCAGCATCCAAGCCGCCGTGGCTTCGGTGGAGCAGCAGATGGGCCGCATCGATATCCTCGTGAACAACGCTGGCTGCAATGCGCGCAAGCCCGCCCTCGAGGTCACCTGGGAGGATTGGAATATGGTCCTCGATACCAATCTCCGTGGTACGTTCTTCACGTCGCAGGCCGTCGCGCTGGGGATGATTTCCCGTGGCTACGGCCGCATCGTCAACATTGGCTCCGTCACCTGCGTCGCTGGTTACGCGGGCCTCGCCCCTTATGGCGCCAGCCGCGGTGGCGTAAAGCAGCTGACCATGAGCCTCGCCGATGACTGGGGTCGCCACGGCGTCACCGTCAATTGCCTCGCCCCGGGTTGGTTCAAGACCGCCCAGAACGCCGTCCTCTATGAGAATCGCGAGTGGGTCGAATACCTCTGCGACCGCATCCCGCTCAAGCGCCCCGGCGCGGCCGACGACCTGGCCGGACCGGTGGTCTTCCTGTCTTCCGAAGAGAGCCGCTACGTGACCGGACAAACCTTGTTGGTTGACGGCGGCATCAGCACGGGTGCTACTCGTGCCACGGTCGCCCCGCCGAAACCCTGATACTCTTACGCCATGCTTTACGCCCTGCTCGCCATCGCCGTCCTGGTCCTGTTGGTGACCTGGCTGAAGCTGAATCCGTTCATCGCGCTGCTGATCAGTTCGCTGACGCTTGGCGCGATGGTCGTGGCGACGCAGCTGGTGCTGCCGGGCGTCGTCCCGCTGACGATGGCAAGCGTGCTGAAGGCCTTCCAGACGGGCTTCGGCAATACCTTGGCCGGTACCGGCGCGATCATCGTGCTCGGGGTCGTGTTCGGAAAGCTGCTCGCTGAATCGGGCGGGGCAGGGGTGCTCGCCAAGCAGTTCATCCGCACGCTCGGTCCTTCGCGCATCGGTCTGTGCATCATCCTGCTGGCGCTCTGCGTCGGTATGACGACCTGGTTCGCCGTCGGCCTGCTGCTCATCCTGCCGATCGTCATCACGCTCGCCAAGGAGACGGGTAAACCATTCCTGCTGCTGGTCCTGCCGCTGCTGTCATTCCTCTCCGTGATGCACGGTCTGATGCCGCCGCACCCCGGACCCGTCATCGCGATTGAGGCCCTACATGCCGACATGGGTAAGGTCATTCTTTGGGCGCTGGTGCTGGGTATTCCCGTCGCCGCTATCGCCGGTCCGTTCTTCGCCAAGCTCGCCGTCAAGCGGGTCGAAGTCGCCACGCCCGAGTTCACGCCGTCGGTGTCCGCGAACCAGACCTTGCCGACGTTTGGGCTGACGATCTTCACCGTCCTGCTGCCGGTTCTCTTGCTGCTTACGGGCACGTTGGTCGAGCTCCTGCACGCCAAGGAGGCCCTCTGGGGCAAGGTCGGGCTCTTCATCGGCAACCCCGTGATCGCCCTGCTTTTATCGGTGCTTTTCGCCATGTGGGCCTTCGGCAAACGTTGCGGTCGTTCGGCCGGCGAGCTCCTGAAATTCTCCGAACAGAGCGTCTCCGGCATCGGCATGACGCTCATCCTCGTCGGCGCCGGCGGCGGTTTCGCGCTCGTCATGCGCACGGCTGGCGTGGACAAGCAGCTCGCCGAACTCGCGGCCTCCGCGGGTCTCCCGTTACTCGTCTACGGCTGGCTCGTCTCTGCCTTCATTCGCGTGGCCACCGGCTCCGCGACCGTCGCGATCACCGTCGCCTCCGGTTTCATCGCGCCCGTGCTGGCGGCGCATCCGGGCACCAGTCCCGAGCTCATGGTCATCTCGATCGGCTGCGGCTCGCTCTTCCTTTCGCACCTCAACGACAGCGGTTTCTGGATGGTGAAGGAGTGTCTCGGCCTCACCGTCGGCCAGACCCTGCGCACGTGGACGATCACCGAGACCCTCATCGGTTTCTCGGGGTTAGGGATGGCATTATTGGCCGAGCAGGTGTTGA
>CALQQQ010000243.1 GCA_943332745.1 Opitutus sp. GAS368
CCGAGGAGGCCATCGAGTATGGCCTCGCTGACGCGATCGTGAAGAAGCTCTAAGGCCGCCCCACGCGCATGGGCATCGGCGACCGGGCCTACATGCGTGATCGCGCCGCCCCGCGCACGCCGATCTCCCTGACGGCATGGGTCGTCGGCATCCTCGTCGGCTTCTTCATCCTCAACCTCATCCAGGAATCCGCGCACGCGGACTTCCTGGGCTGGATGGAGCTCAACGAAAATCAGCCCCGTGCCTGGCAGTGGCTGACTTGCGCCCTGCTACATAAAGAATTTTGGCACCTCCTCGGCACCGCCCTCGTGCTTTGGTGGACAGGTGCAACGGTCGAACAGGAACACGGACCGGTCAGATTCCTGCAGGTTCTTCTCGGCGGAGCGCTCATCGGCGCGCTCACCTGGTACCTCACCGGTCTCGGCGGACCCCACAACAGCGCGCTCATTGGTATCTCCGCGGGCGTCTACGCGCTGATGCTCGTCGCACTGCTCGATAAGCTCGATCACCAGATCACCCTACTCCTGTTCTTCTTCCTGCCCGTCACGCTCAAGGTCCGCTGGCTGCTCATCGTGACTACGCTCTTCACGGTCCTCGGCTGGGGCTTCTCGGAGTTGCCCGGCCGGCATGCCTGGGGCGCATGGAAAGCCGCCTGGGAGCCAAATGGCATCGCCCACTCGGCCCACCTCGGCGGCCTGATCTTTGGCTGGCTCGCCTGGCGTTACCTCAACCGGACAAATTGGGCACCTAGTTACGCTCAGGTGCAGGAACCCATGCCAACCGACGCCCCGAGCCCCGCTTTCGAACCTGAGACTGAGGGTTTTCCCTCGGGCAACCTACCTACTCCTGCCCAAGCCCGCGCGGAAATGGACATGCTGCTGGACAAGATTTCCGCCGGGGGATTCGGCTCGCTCACTGCTGGCGAGAAACGTAGGCTCGAAGAACTTAGCGCCCGCCTACGCTGAGTTACCCCCACCCCAAATTTATGCGTTACTTCAAAATGCTTTTCCCAAAAATTAAAGCAGCGGGACTTGTCCCTTTTTTGCTGATATGGACAGTCAACCTCACCGCACAGGGTAGCTTCGGCTCAGGGATGGTCTTCACGAAGGACGGATACATCTTCACTAACTATCATGTCATCGAAGGCTCTGAGAGATGCTTCGTGGTAAAGTACGAAAATGGACAAATTGTCTCCAAGCTGCCAGCCCGGATCATAAAGCAGGACATCGGCGTCGATCTAGCGATTCTAAAGGTGGATTCGTGGCGTCCAGAAGACGGCGCCCCCGCAACTCCTCCCCCTCTTGCGCAAACTGGAGACTACAAGGCGGGCATGGAAGTTTTCGTCTGGGGCTTTCCGCTCCCTGGTTCGACAAGTTCTAATGTTAAGTACTCCAAAGGCGACATCAGCGACCTCTCAGGGAAAAATGATGATGCGAGTCAGATTCAACACACCGCCAGCATCAATCCCGGTAACAGTGGAGGGCCGCTAGCACTTAAGGATGGAAGAGTCATCGGTATAAACGTGGCCTTCCTCAAGAATGCTCAAGGCATCAATTTCGCTGTAAAAGTAGATTATCTGGCTAATTTAGCGAAGATTTCCGGGATCGAAATCCCAAGAGGAACCGTGGTCGGAGACCCTAAAGAGCACATAAAGGCGTACACGGTCCAAATCCTAGCCGAGGGGAAGGTTGTTGCTTCAAGCAAGCCCGCTCAGCCGCCTTTATCCGCTCAGCCACCTTTAAATAATTTCACGACGACTCAATCGATGCAGAACGAGACCCGCGCCACCGCGGCGCTCCTCGAGAAGCTCCACATCAGCAAGAAGGACATGGGGTCGATTGACATGAACTCCGTCGTGAAGACCTACTGCGAAAACCTCGACGGGGCGAAGATGTACTTCACGGCCGAAGAAGTGGACGAGTTCATCACCCGCTATGGCAAGACCCTCGACCTCTACCTGCAGCGCGGCAACCTGACCCCAGCCTTCGAAATCTACGCCCTCTTCAAGAAGAAGGTCAATGAGCGCACGGTCTCGAACCTCGCCGCCCTCGATCTGCCGATCGACCTCACCCAGCCGGGCACCTTCCCGGTCGACCGCAAGAAGGCCGAGTGGCCCGCCAACCAGGAAGCCGCCGACGCCCTCTGGGCCCGCCGCCTCCGCCTCGACATGCTTTCGGAACTCCTCGGCGAAGACCGCACCGGAGCCGCCAAGACCCCGAAGGACCACATGCTCCCTGAAATCACGCCCGCGAAGACCAAGGAAGCCGTTGCCCGCCTGAAGAAGCGCTACGATAAGTCCCGCACCTACCTGAACTTCGACCAGCACGAGGTCGAGGAGCTCTTCCTTAACTCCTACTCGAGCCAGTATGACCCGCACTCGACCTTCTTCTCCCAGCAGTCACTAGAGGAGTTCGAGATCGCGATGCGCAACTCACTCGTGGGCATCGGGGCGACACTCTCGGACGAAGACGGGGTCTGCGTCATCAAGGACATCCTCCCTGGTGGCCCGCTCGACCTCTCCCGTCAGGCCAAGTCGGGAGACAAGATTATCGCGGTCGGCCAAGGCGCGGGTGGCGAGATGGAAGATATCGTCGGCATGCGCCTTTCGAAGGCCATCAGCCGCATCCGCGGCAAGCAGGGCACGTCCGTCCGCCTGCTCGTCGACATGGCCGCTGGCGGCCGCAAAACGGTCGTCCTCAAGCGCGATCAAATCAAGCTCGTCGGCCAGATGGCCTCCGCCAAGGCCTTCGAAGTCCCGAATGGCTCTGGCACGCTGCTGCTCGGCGTCATCGACCTCCCTTCGTTCTACGGTAAGAATCCCGACGGCTCTGGCTCGAGCCCCTCGGCTGATATCGAGCAGTTAATCAACAAGCTCAAGGCGATGGG
This sequence comes from Opitutus sp. GAS368, assembly GCA_943332745.1. The sequence goes on from CALQQQ010000243.1 coordinate 2,887, forward strand.
CATGAAGGCCCTCATCATGGATCTCCGCAAGAACGGCGGCGGCCTCCTGACTGAGGCGGTCGACATCTCCGGCCTCTTCATCCCGAAGGGCTCCGTCCTCCAGGTCCGCGACAGCCAAGGACGCTCCGAGGACTACCGCGACGAAGACGA
>CALQQQ010000244.1 GCA_943332745.1 Opitutus sp. GAS368
CCACGGCGCGCAGAACATCATCCCCGGCCTCGAGCAGGGCGTCGAAGGCCTCGTCGCCGGCGACACCAAGAACGTCCTCGTCCCCCCGCAGCTCGGCTACGGCGAATACAGCGAGAAACTCCTCCAGCTGGTGCCCCTCACCGCTTTCGGCGCGAACACGCCGCAGATCGGTATGCGTTTCCACGCTGAGACCAATCTCGGCATGCGCGTGCTCACCATCAAGAAGATCGCCGGCGAAGAAGTAACCCTCGATGGTAACCATGAGCTCGCTGGCAAGACGCTGCACTTCGACATCAAAGTCGTTTCCGTCCGCGCGGCCGAACTCACCGAACTCTCCCACGGCCACCCGCACCAGTCCGGCGGTTGCTGTGGCGGTGGTGGTTGTGGCTCGGGCGAAAGCTCCGAAGGCGGCTGCTGTTCCACCGGTGAAGCCTCTGAAGGTGGCTGCTGTTCTACGGAAGAAGGCGCATCGGCCGGCGGTTGCTGCTCCACCGAACAGCCCGTCGCCCAGAAGCAAGGCGGCTGCGGATCCGGCGGTTGCGGTTGCTCGGCCTAAAGCCGGCTTCATCGCCAAACTAAAAGACCCCGGAACGCCGGGGTCTTTTTATGGAGCGAGCAGCGCTGAGACTACCGTCTCAGGTAAGTCCTGACGATTTGCTCCAGCTCGTTGTCGAGCGATAGCGCTTCCCGAACCGCGTCCAGGAGCTTCTGCGAGTCATTCAAGTCGGGGCGACCGAACGGGCCGGCTTCCTTGGCCGTCATCCCTTTGACCTTTGCGAGTTGAGTCGCGAGTTTGTCCAAGATCCGCCGCGCTCCAGGACCGGAATCCCAGTAGTCGCTCCGACCATTAGACCAGTAAGACCGGCGGTTCCAATTAAGGTAGCGAGCCTGCTCGAAACCGAGGAAGTCCGTCTTCAGGGCATTAATGGCCGCATTCACCTTCACCATTTCGGCAATGTCGGCCTCGGAGGCTTTCGAGGCGTCCTGATAGATGGCCTTCTGAGCGCGGGCAAACTGGCCTTGCAGGTCCTTTCTCCGGTCGGAATAGACGTCGGCCGGGGTTTCCGCCCGTAAGGTGACCGCCAAGAGTAAGGCGAAGATAAGTAAACGAGGCATAGCGGTTTTGTGTGCCGTGGTTAACTATCCTCAATAACCTTCTAAAATAATGTTATTGAGGAATTATAATGCCCACATGAAGATGATAGTCATGCGCGCGTTCTTCCTTTGGCTGGTCCTCGCCCTCGTCAGCTCGACGGCCCCCCTCGGCACCAGCGCTCTCCGGGCGGAGAGCCGCACCCAGGACCTCACCTGTGAGATCTGTCGGAAGACTAATAAGGACGGAAGCCCCTGCAAAGCCAAGGTGACCCGTGGGGCCACGACGACGGAGGGCATTAACTACAGCTGCAGCGCTGGCCATAACTTCACCGTCGAGCCGAAGGTCAAGATTCGGTAATCCCCGCTCCCGGCCAGAGGCCCCCAAGACCCCGGCACACCGGGGTCTTTTTATTGCCCATGGTCGACGCGGCGGGCAGGGTGACGTCACCCCGCGCATGAGCTCAGCCCCCATCCATGCCCGCGACCTGACGCCAAGCCAAACCCGCGTCTCGATCGCGATCATCGCGGTGCTGTTCTTCATCTTCGGCTTCGTGTCGTGGGTGAACGCGATCCTCATCCCCTACTTCAAGATCGGGTGCGAACTGACGCACTTCGAAGCCTACCTGGTCACGTTCGCCTTCTATATCTCCTACCTGGTGTTCTCGATGCCGGCCGCCCACCTATTGAAGCGCACCGGCTTCAAGCGCGGGATGATGATCGGCTTCTGGGTCATGGCGGCGGGCGCCTTCCTCTTTATCCCCGCGGCGTTGACGCGGACCTACGGTCTTTTCCTCGGCGGCCTATTCATATTGGGCGCCGGCCTCGCCATCCTCCAAACCGCCGCGAACCCTTACATCACCGTCCTCGGCCCGAAGGAGACCGCCGCTCGACGCATCAGCGTGATGGGCATCTGTAATAAGGGTGCTGGCATCCTTGCGCCGATTGTCTTCGCGGCCGTCGTGTTCAAGGTGACCGACACCGACCTCTTCGCGAGCCTCGCGACGATGGCTCCCGCCGAGAAAGCCAACGCCCTCGACGAACTTATCCGCCGAGTTGTCGTCCCCTACGCCTGGGTCGGCGCGGCACTCCTTACGCTTGGATTCCTCGTCCGGATTTCACCGCTCCCAGAGATCGACACCGAACATGAGAGCACGGAAGTCGCCGAAGCCAACGCGGACAAGACGGGCATCCTGCAGTTCCCGCACCTCATTCTCGGAGCGCTCGGCATCTTCCTGCACGTCGGCACGCAGACCGTGGCGGTCGACACCATCATCGGGTACGCGGGCACCATGGGCATCCCGCTCGCCGACGCCAAGTTCCTGCCCGGGTGCGTGCTCGGGGCGATGATCGTCGGCTACATCTTAGGGCTGACCCTCATCCCGCGCTACGTTTCACAGGTCACGGCGTTACGGCTCTGCACCGCGCTCGGCGTGGTCGCCACGCTCGGAGTGCTATTCGCGCCAGGTAAACTAGTGCTCTTCGGATTGAACGCCGACGTCTCGCTCTGGTGCATCACGCTCCTCGGTCTCTCGAACTCGCTGACCTGGGCCGGCATCTGGCCACTCGCACTCGACGGGCTCGGCCGGTTCACCAAGACCGGCGCCTCGCTGATGATCATGGGGCTCTGCGGTAACGCCCTCATCCCGCTCGGGTATGGCTGGCTCGCGGACCATTATCACTCCGCGCTGGCCGGATATTGGATCCTGCTCCCGTGCTATCTTTATCTGACGTATTATGCGGTGGTGGGGCATAAGAGACGCCACTGGTGAAAGCGGTTGGCGGTTGGCGGTTAGCGGTTGGCGGGAAGGCACGGGGAAAGACAAAGTTGCCGTGCAAAGGTGGGCGCGACGAAGTCGCGCGGGGGAACTGCTGCGAAGCGGGTACATCGTTACAGGTGGCGGGGGGCGGGAACAGGCATTCACTCAAAGGGGAACCGGAGAC
>CALQQQ010000245.1 GCA_943332745.1 Opitutus sp. GAS368
GCGCGAGTGTGAGTTGAGCGTTGACCGCGTGGCCGACCGCGAAGGCCGCCGCCTTAAAGTTGCCGTCGCCGCCGACATTGAGCTGGTCAAGGAGTACGCGGAGTCCGCCGAGCAAGCCTTGAAAGACCACCAGTCCGACGAGGGCGTAGGCCGCGAGCCGGATCGAGCGGCGGTTTTCACGGAAGCCGTGGGCGATCGCGATCGTAATGCAGAGAAGGCCGAGTCCGGTCGCGGCGAGGCGGTGGGAGTGCTCGGCGAACTTATCAATCTCCGTGAGCCAGCCTGGAGGGTTGATCGAGCCATTGGAGAGCGGCCAGTCGAGGAAGGCCATGCCCGCGCGGATGCTCGTGGTGAAGCCGCCGGCCTGGAGCACCAAGACGGACCAGCCGAGCGTGAGCAGGCACAGTCCGAACAGTCGGCGGTCAGGTGCGGCGGATTCCGGCTGGCTCATGCCCCTATTTCAAGTGACAACGGCGTCGGTGCAAATCCCAAGCGTGCTTATCGCTGGAGTTAAGCCCCGCCAATGGGGCTTATCAGAAGCGGGTCGCCGCTTGGCCGAAGGCACGGATCTTCCCGACTAGGTTCGTCAGCCCGTTGCGCCGGTTGGGCGAAAGGTGCTGCGTGATGCCGACCGCGGAAAGAAATTCCGCGTCGGTGGCGGCGACTTCCTGCGGCGAGGCGCCGTCGTAGAATTCGCAGACCAGGCTCGCGACTCCTTTGGTGATGAGGGAATCCGCATCGCAGCGGAAGCGGCAGACGCCGGCTTCCAGGGATGGCACTAGCCAGAGATTAGAGGTGCAGCCTTCGATCAGGAATGCGTCAAGCTTCAGGTCGGCCGGCAGGGCCGGTGCGGCTTTGGCGCGGTCGATCACGTATTGAAAGCGCTCGTGGTGATCAGCGAAAGGCTCGAGCTCCGCGATAAGCTCGTCGCGTCGACGGGACAGTGTCATCGGGTAATCAGCGGCCGGAAAGCGCCTCGGGGTCGAGGTTGCTTCGGATGAGCGGCGTGAGCGCCGCCTCGAGCTTGCGTTGCCGTTCGAGGGGCAGCTTTGATTCGGTGCGTAACCAGGAGACGGCTTCTTGCCAGATGGCGGGCGACGGACGGCGCATGGCGAGAAGTTGCTCGAGTTCGTCGGCGACCGATTTACGCGTGCCATAGGTGTCGGTCTGTCCGGCCAGGATACGGGCCGAGATATAATCGGCGCGCAGTTGCGAATACCGCGGATAGAGGGTGATTCCGGCTTCCAGCACGCGCACCGCCGATTCGCCGGCGCGGATGGCGCGCAGGTGGCGGCCGACGGAGCGATAGGCTTCCGGACCGAGGTTCTTGGCCTTGAGGAATTCCGTGAGATAGCGGTCGCCAATGTCGCGGTCGCGCTTCCCGATCACCGCATCTGGCTTCTGACGCGCGTGGTAAGCGATGGCGATGAGCGCTTGCACGATGGGCTCGTTCGACTTGAAGAACGCCCGGTCGGCGGCGACAATCTGTTGGTGTTGTACGATCACCTGGCCAGGCTCGGGGCCGTTGAGGATCGCTTCGAGGTGAAGGGCGGCGAAGGTCGCGCGTTCAAGTCCGTGTTGCGCCGCGGAGTTGGCCAGCACTCCGGTGAGTTCGGCGTAGCCTTTTTCGGCAGCGAAATTGGCTAGCGCGATCATCGGGGCCGAGTTGCCTGCGTAATTCGTGAAGATCAGGCGAAGCTCCTTATCGAATTCTTCCTTCAAGCCCAGCCGGTCGAGGAGTTGCAGTTTCTGGATGTGAGGGAAGGGGGCTTTTTCGTCCGCTGAAATCCGTTCCTGGGTCACGGCGAGGGCCAGTTTGTGCTTACCGAGCAAGATATGGAAGCGGGCTAGCTGAGAGAGCACCGCATCGCGGCCGGCCCCCTTGAAGGAAGAGGTCTTGGCCTCAAGGAGACTGATCGATTCCTGCGTCTTGCCCCCTTCGAAGAGGGCGCGAGCCTTGAGCAAAAGCCCATTTGGCTTTGAATCTAAGTTGTTGGATGAAATGATGTTAACTGCATCCGGATATTTTCCTGTCCAGTACAGGGACGTCGCCGCCGAAAGGGCGAGCGACTCGCGCATATAGGTCGGAATATTCTTTGTTTCGCGGATGAGTTGTAGGCTTTGATCGATGACCTCTTGGTCGCGTTCCCGAGCTTGGAGGAGTTGAAAATATCGCTCCATATAGTCTTTAGTCAGAGGGTCGTCGACGGGCAGGAATTCCAGCCCGTGCTTGAGGGTCTGAATCGCATCATCGGTACGGCCAGCGATGGAGTGTAAGAAGTTGGCGTAGAACAACTTGGACTTGGCATTGCCCGGATTGCAGCGCACCGCCACCTGAATGAGGCGTGAGGCATCGTCCATCTGTCCGGCATCTTGGGCTGCCATGGCCTGGGTTGTGAAGAAATCCGCCAGTTGGTTGAGGTGTTCTTGGCGGATTTGAACCGCTTTTTCAGGCTGATCTTCGAGCTTGGCCAAGGTCAGCCGAATCAATTGCAGCAAAGCCTTATCCTTAATGAGATCGGCCTTGATGTAGGTTTGGCGCGCATAGCTTAGAATGGCCTCTTTGTCCTTAAGTTGGGGTAAACCGGCTAAAATGATGATTTCGGCGTCGGCTTCGGCGGCTGGATTGGCGGCCTCGGCGGTCTTGGGGGCGGCCTGAGCTGAGGAGGGAGTCTGGGCCGAGCTTGAAAGGCAGGCGATCCCAAGGAGGAAGGCGAGGGTCAGACGGTTGGGCAGCATGGGAGGGGTTTTGAGTAATGGCAGGGGCGTTGGAATTGTCCCGACAAAAAAGCTGAAGGTGGGGCTCGGCGGGGAGGGGAGTAAAGAAACCTTAAAATCCACGCACTTTCCTCTTGCATGAGGGGCTCCCACCCCTATGCCCAAACACTCTTTTCCCAATTTACCGAGGTCCATGCCTACCATCAACCAGCTCGTCCGTAAACCGCGTGTCCAACCCAAGGCCAAGTCGAAGTCGCCTGCCTTGAATAACTCGCCCTTCCGCCGCGGCGTCTGCGTGCA
>CALQQQ010000246.1 GCA_943332745.1 Opitutus sp. GAS368
CACGAGGAGGCGAGTTTCGAACTCGCCCCGCATTTCCTTGCGCAGATCACCCGCGAGGCGAAGCTGATCGATTCCGTCCTGCCGCTCGTGCGCTGGCACGGTCAGCCCTATTATCTCCACAAGGCCGGTGCCGGCGACGCCGCCGTCCGCCGCCTGGCGAACAAAGTCATCCGCATCGACCGTCTCTGCCGCGTGGACCTCGCCGATCGCCGTGGTCGCGGCACCGCAAGCATGCACGGCCCGTCCCCGCATGGCGAATGGCTCGCCGAACGCGCGGCCGCCTTGCAGGTCGCCTCGACCGCCCCGAAGAAGATCGTCCTCGGCCGTCATCTCATCGCCCAAGGCCATAAGCCGGCCGGTTGGTTCTCCCTGGTCCTCGATGAGGCTTTCGAAGCCCAGTTGGACGGCGTCTTCGGCGATGAAGCCGGTGGTTTGGCTTGGCTGAAGGAACGCATGGCCAAGGGCGTTGTCTAATACTCTTACCATGTCGCAACCTACCGCTGGTGTCCCGGAACTCCTCGTCGGTGAGCCTGACTGGCACGCCGTGCTGGTCCAGGTGCTCAACAACTTTGAATGCGTCACGGGCACGCTTCATCGCACGGATTCGTCCACGGGGCTGCTCACGCTCGTCACCCAGCACGGCATCCCGCCGCACGTTCTCCCGATGCTGCTGCCGAAGATCGACAACATCCCGTTCGGCAAGGGCATCGCCGGCTGCGCCGCCCAGCGCAAGGAAGCTGTTCAGCTTTGCAATCTCCAGGAAGACCTCGGCGGCGTCGCCAAGCCCGACGCGCGCAAGACGAACGTCCAAGGCGCGCTCGCCGTCCCGATCGTCGGCGCCGACGGCAAGGTCCTCGGCGTGCTCGGCATCGGCAAGATGCAGCCTTACGAATTCAATTACAGCGAGGTCGCAGACCTGAATTCCGTCGCGGCCTTGATCTCCGCAAGGCTGTAGGATGTCTGCTTAGTTTCTGACGAAGAACTAAGAACAACGAACTAAGAACGCTGCGCGTCGTCCGCCAACGCCCTTCCTGTCGGCGAGCCCTTCTGCTTGAGCAGGCCTTCGGGCAGGCCGGCGTAGACCAGCTTGCCGCCTTTCTCGCCGCCTTCGGGGCCGAGTTCCATCACCCAGTCCGCCGCGAGGATGACGTCGGCGTGGTGTTCGATCACGATGAGCGTGGCGCCCGCGTCGCGGAGTCGGCCGAGCAGCGCGAGGAGCTTGGCGATATCGTCCCAGTGCAGGCCGGTGGTCGGTTCATCGAGGACGTAGAGACGTCCAGAGTGATCGCGGCGCGCAAGTTCAGCTGCGAGCTTGAGGCGCTGGGCTTCACCGCCAGAGAGCGTGTTGGCAGCCTGGCCGAGCTTGATGTAACCCAGACCGACCTCGGTGAGCGTACGGAGTTTTTCGGCGAGCTTGGGTTGGGCGCGGAAGACTTCGGCGGCTTCGTTGACGGACAGGCCGAGCGCGTCGGCGATGCTCAGGCCCTTGAAGCGCACCTCGAGGGTCTCACGGTTAAAACGTCGTCCAGCACAACTGGGGCAGTCCACGAAGGTCTCGCCGAGGAACTGCATATCGAGCGCGACGGAGCCTTCGCCCGAGCACGTCTCGCAACGTCCACCACGCACGTTGAAGCTGAAGCGACCGGGCCCGTAGCCACGGGCCTTGGCGAGCGGCAGCGCGGCCCAGAGTTCACGCATGAGGTCCATGATGCCGGTGAAGGTCGCGGGGTTCGAACGCGGCGTGCGACCGATAGGCTCTTGGTCCACGGCGGTGAACGCGGTGATCTGCTCGAGGCCGTCGATGCCGGCATGGCGTCCGGGCACGACCTTGGCGCCGTTGATCTTGCGCGCCGCCGCAGCGGAAAGGATGTCAATGGCGAGCGTGCTCTTACCTGAGCCAGAGACGCCGCAGACGACGGTGAGGCCGCCGATCGGGAAAGACGCCGTGACGTCCTTGAGATTATTCTCGGTGGCGCCCTTGACGGTGAGCTGCGCTTTACCGGGCGCCTTGCGTTTCACGATGCCTTCAAGGGTAGCGCGGCCGGAAAGGTAGGCGCCGGTGCGCGAAGTCGCGTGCTCAGCGCAGGCCTTGGGCGTGCCTTCGAAGACGATGCGTCCGCCGTCGATGCCGGCGCCGGGTCCCATTTCGATGAGGTGGTCCGCGGCGAGTATCATGTCACGATCGTGTTCGACGACTAAGACGGTGTTGCCGAGGTCGCGCAGTCCGCGGATCGAACCGATGAGGCGTTGGTGGTCGCTCGGATGCAGGCCGATGCTGGGTTCGTCGAGGACATACGTCACGCCGACCAGCCCGAGGCCGAGCTGCGTGGCGAGGCGCACGCGCTGGGCTTCGCCGCCGGAGAGCGAATTGCATTCGCGGTCGAGCGTGAGATAGTTGAGGCCGGCGTCATTCAGGAACGACAGACGCTGCTCGAGGCCGCGACGTGCTTCTTCGACGGGCATGACGCCCGGATGGGTGGCGAGCTGTTTGGTGAATTCCAGCGCGGCGGGAACGGTCATCGCCAGGAAGTCCGCCATGGACTTGCCGTTGAGGCGAAGGGATAGGGCGGTGGGGGAGAGTCGGCGGCCTTGGCAGCCAGCGCAGACGGAGCCGGCTTGGAACTGGAGGAGACGCTGGCGCAACGATTCACCGGTAGTCGTACGGTAGGCGTGCTCGAGTTCGGTGAACATGCCCGTCCAGACGGTCTCGACAAGTTTACGGCCCTTCGGTGGCGGGAGTTGGAACTTTCGCTTCGGGTCACCGTGGAGCAGCAGCTCACGCACGGCCTTGGGGAGGTCGCGCCACGGGGTCTTGAGGTCGAATGGCACCTGCTCGGCGAGCGCACGCGTAATCGCATTGCGACGGATGAGCGTCTTGCGCGTCGCACACTTCCAAGGCTTCACGACGCCGTCATGGATCGAAAGAGCTTCGTCCCGGATCGAGAGGCTTTCCTGGAAGCGCATCTGGCGGCCGAGACCACCGCAGTCAGGGCAGGCGCC